>JAEUSQ010000021.1 GCA_016788705.1 Bacteroidetes Order II. bacterium | reverse complement strand
GTTGCTGCCGGAGTGGGGCATCACATGCGGATTGATTCGGGTAGCTACTGGGCCTCTGGGACGTACCTTGTGGTCTTAACCGCACAACAAGGCAACCAAACCTTGGTACAAAGAAGCAAAATTGTGCTGCTGAAGTAGGGGTACCACAAACCCACTTAAATTCAGGGCTACCTCTTCTTATGGGGTGGCTCTTTTTTTAAATAGGCACATAACGATTAACAAAAAACAACTACAAACCGCTTGTCCAAACTCATCAAAAAATTAAATAACTACTTAATACGCCTCACCACTTGCGGTGACGATATTTCCTTTTGAGAATGTTATATTCGGAATAAGTCTAATGTATCCAACTTTCCCGTTCCTCATCAACACCATTATGAGCAATTTACGCTTTCTCTCCCTCCTGCTGCCCTTAGCCACCAAAACGGCGGCGCAATAGAGGTGACGCGGAATAAGTTCATCGGGGCGCAACAAGGGGTCATCGTTTCGGGAAGCGGCGGGGTTGAGTTTGTCGAAAACGAAGTAACTTTGTACAAAGGCGGCGTTCATTTTGCCGATGCACCCCCTGGCATGAGGCTCATCGGCAATCGGATCACCGCAGAAGAACAGGGCATTTACCTCAATAATTGTCGCGCCACTGCCGATAGCATTGGGGTGATTGCCAATAACTTTATTCGCATTACAGGCGAAGGCCATACGGATGGCATGCGCTTCAACAACTCGCCTTATTACCGCCTCTACCACAATACGATCCGTATGGCTAGCTCTGATCCGCTTTCGGCTGCTGTAAAAGTAGAAGGCACGGACACTCATAACCTCGACTTACGCAATAACATTTTTTACCATGCGGGCGCGGGAGCCGCTTTTCAGGCAGATCGCTTAGCGGCGTTTTCGCACCTGAACTACAACGCCTACTGGACAACTTCCGGCCCGATTGCAAGATGGGCAGGAACCAACTATAACACCTTGGCCGACTGGCACGCCGCAGTTCCAAGCGTGAATACCCAGAGCATACAGGTTCCCATTTTCTTTACTTCGGCTACTGATCTCCACCTCACGGGAGCCTCCGTAGGAGACGGACGACTGAAGGGCGAAACCAATTTACCACATCCCATTACACAAGACATTGACAAGCAGACGCGGAATAGTCCCTACATGGGAGCTGATGAAGCCTTGGGTGCTGTTTTGCCCATCCTCCTAACCACTTTTAGCGCACAAGTAGCAGCGGAAAGCGTAACCCTGAACTGGCAGACAGCCCAAGAACTGCATACCGACCAATATGTCATTGAGCGCAAAATGGGGAATCAATGGCAAGAAATGGGAGCGGTCAAAGCCGTTGGCACAACTTCCGAACCTCAGACCTATCGCTACGAAATCAAAAACCTGCCTCCAGGGCGACATGTTTTCCGGCTCCGTGTGGAAGACATCGGCGGGCAAAAAACATTTAGCCCCGAAACCGAATTGGAGTTAAGCCTAAAAGGAGCCTACTTCTTGTCCGCAGCTTACCCCAATCCCTTTAATCCACAAACCACCTTCACACTGACTGTAGCGCGCACACAAACGGTACGGATAGAGGTATATGATGCCGTCGGGCGGCGGGTGCGGGTATTGCATCAGGGCGAACTCGGCGCAACCGAAGCCCATACCTTCCGCATAGACGCACAAGGGCTTTCGAGCGGAACCTATTTTATCCGTGCGACGGGCGAGGGTTTTAGTGGAACCCAAAAAGTGATGTTCGTGAAGTAAGTATCTATCCAACCAAACAATCATCTCTCAAACACACTTCTCTCGTGGGTTTAAGGCGGTCTCAAAGGAGGTCGCCTTTCTTGGTTGGTATAGGCAACCCCCGCCTATGGAAGGCCGTTTCGGCGATGCCCCGCTTGCAAAAGACCTCTTTGAGGGGTCCATAAAATATTTTCCTTACTGTATTTATTCAAACAGATTGATAAACAAAAAATGTTTTTAACACATTAAACAAATTCAATAATTGGCTATCAAATAACATTTTTTAAACAAAAAAAGACAACACCCCGTAAGATGTTGTCTTTTTCCTATTCCAAACACGAAACATTTACCCAATTTTATTATTTTGCCGTAGGCGTATGCAATTCAATGACATCGTAGGTTTTTTCTTTAACCCAAGTTGACTTCTCAGACTTGACCGATCTCTCTAAGAAATCATTGGCCCAAGGGTTATTGATGCTCGAAAGGGCGGAGAGTGCCAGAATACGCATGGATTCATTTTGGCTATTGCGGTATATTTTAACGATTTCGAATACGGCAGCCTGATCTACTTTGAGGTCTTGACCATACATAACATATTGTTGGAGTGCGCTCTGACGTACTCCGAGATTATCAGACGTCAAGGCAATTTTTAATCCTTTCGCAAACAGTACTTTATTAACCGTTTGGGGAATATAATTATTTGCAAAAACAGGAGTTAAAAAACCAAACACTAACGTGATGGCAACCAAGAGTGATTTGAGATTTTTCATGGCGATTATGTAGTTTGTGATTAATTGTTTTTGTATTTACAACATACACTACGGCCATGAAAATCATTTTGTTACAAATATTTTTTATCAAGTTTAGATGGTGTTTTCGTGTTCTTTAAATGAATCTTGACTGAACGGTGTAACTTTGCAGGTGAATGGTTTTTCAGGACTATCCATGATGATGGCCAAACACAGTAAGCCCATACGCAATACCCAGCCCAGCCAAAATCAGTAGTGTGGGCCGCCATCCGGGTTTATGAGCTGCTTCGGGGAGCAAATCCGCAGCTCCGATATAAAACAGTGAACCTGTTGCAAGCGCCATGGCCCAGCCCAGCACATCATGACGTTCGGCAGGCAATATCATAAAGCTCAAGACCGCCATAACGGGCGTAATGGCGGCGACCAACAGTGCCTTTCGGAAAGCCGCTTGCTCAGAATGGCCACTATACCGAAGAATGGCATACGTAGCAATGCCTTCCGGTATTTCATGAACCAAAATTGCCAGTGCAGCCATCAGGCCAATCTGCCAGTCGTATGCAAAGCCGGCACCAATGGCCAGTCCATCGAACACAGAATGAACCCCAAACCCGATGGCGGTCATCAGCCCCACTTGTTTGTGGTGATTTTCACAATCATCGTGCGAGTGACCATGATGAAAATGTGGCGCAAAATGGTGCTCTAATACATACAGACTCAGAAACGGAACCAGCATCCAAGCAAATTGCTCCGGCGCATGATGGGCCAGTTCTGGACCAAAATGCAAAAAAGCAATGCCCACCACGAGCCCAGCGGCAACCGAAATCAGGTCATGTTCAAAACGTTTGGCCCATGCTCCACGGCGACTAACCAGCCAAATACCCAGCCAATTGGCCGCAAAAGCTGCCATTCCAGTAAGAAAAACAGGTAAAAACGTCATCATTTTAAAAAGTAAACCCTAAAAAATTACCCAGCCATGTGCGAGACATTTTTGTTATACGCAGATAGGTTCCCGCACAACCATATTATGTTACAGTAGATGTCGGTCGTTTCGGGAATCCTCATCAAAAAGGCAAGAACAAAGCGACAGGCTCATGGTGTAAACTTAGTGCCAAAGTGTCAAGGTAGGTCTTTGAGATTGAGAAAAAACGGACTATCTTACAAGTTTATATCTGCCATAATTACAATCGGCAAGGTGTTTGCCGGGTTCATTCTTAGAAAGACGGAGCAACGATGACGCATTCTTCTTCTACCAACAGCGGGAGAATTCTGACTGATCGTGAACAGGCGGTATTACGTGCTGTGGTGCAGCGGTTTATCCAGACGGCAGACCCCGTAGGCTCTCGAACGCTTTCCAAGGAATTTATTCCAGGGCTGAGCGCGGCTACGATCCGCAATACCATGAGCGATCTCGAAGAATGGGGTTATCTGGATCATCCCTACACATCTGCGGGGCGGGTCCCCACGGATATGGGCTATCGGACGTATGTGGACGAATTGATGGATGTGGTTCAGATTCCGGCCTCCGAAGCCCTCTTTATACGGGAAGAGATTGCTTCTTCGGCACGGGATACCGAGCGGCTTTTGCGGGAAACAGCCAAGTTAATGGGGAAGTTCACCAATTTACTGGCCATTGCCCTCACGCCCCGTCTCTCAAAAGGTATTTTGCATCGGTTAGATGTGGTTCCATTGGCCTCCGATCGGGCGATGTTTATCATTAGCGTGGAAGGAGGTTTAGTGAAAACGATTGTTATGGAAGTGGCTTCGGCACTCAACCGTTTTGCCTTAGACCGAGTTGTACAATTGCTCAATGAACGACTTTCCGGACTATCGTTAGACGAGATCCGTCGAACCTTTGCCCCACGAATGCGAGACCTAAGTGAATCGGATCCGACAGGCGTGGTGAGGTTGGTGATGCAAAAAGCGGATGTATTGTTCAATGAATTGCCCGAAGAGCGTCGTGTACAGTTAAGTGGAACCACCCATCTAATGCACCAACCGGAGTTTCGGGAGCCAGAACAGATTCAGCGGATTATGGGCCTGATTGAGCATGAAGAAGTGGTTGTGCAGCTACTGGAACGCCATGCGCACCTCACAAGAGGTGGCAAGGAGCAAATCCGCATCACTATAGGGCGGGAAAATGAAACAGAGGCGGTGGATTCGTACTCTTTGGTTACGGCCAATTATAAGATGCAAAATGCCATTGGTACCATTAGCCTCATTGGGCCGCGCCGGATGGACTATGCCCGTGCCGTCGCCTTGATTGAATATGTTTCAAAACTTTTGGGAAAACTCTGAAGCATCCAGAACAGATTTAAAGAACAGATTTAACCATACAAATTTGAATCACAACATGGAACAAACGAAAAAGTTGGACGAGGCCCTGCAAAACGGTACCGAGAAGGTGACTGTGGAGCAGGAAGTTGCCGCGATGATGGATGACGAGGAAGCAGCCCGGATTGCCGTGGCGGCGGTGGATGAACTGGCTGAAAAAGACCAACAGATTGCGGCCCTTCAGGAAGAGCTTGGTCACATGAAAGACATGCTCACCCGTCAGGTAGCAGATTTTCAAAACTATCGGCGGAGAATGGAACAAGAAAGCAGCCGCCAAAAGCAATTTGGACGTGAGGAAGTATTAGTCGGTTTTTTAGAGGTCTATGACGACTTCCGCCGCTCGATGGATGCTGCTGAAAAAGTAGAAGCACAGGCACAAAGCCAATCTACGTTTAATGCGCTCAAATCTGGCGTGGCATTGATTTTTGAAAACTTTGGCAAACAACTCACCCGCCTTTCGGTGGAGGCTATCCCAGCCGTCGGACACCCCTTTGATGAAAACTTGCATGAAGCCCTGATGCAACAGCCCGCACCCGAAGGGACGGCATCGGGCATTGTATTGATGGAGTTACAAACTGGATATAGAATCGGAGACCGGGTAATTCGTCATGCAAAAGTAATCGTAGCTACCTAAGCCCTATTCTACGCTTTCCATCTTCAGACTACAAACGACTATGAGAGATTTTTATGAAGTGCTTGGGGTTTCCAAAACGGCAAGCGCCGATGAAATCAAAAAGGCCTACCGTACCCAAGCCATGAAGTACCACCCAGATCGGAACCCTGGGGATAAAGAGGCCGAAGCCAAATTTAAGGAGGCCGCCTCGGCCTATGAAGTGCTTTCTGATGCCGAAAAACGCCAACGCTACGACCGATTTGGCCCTGCTGGCTTGGGAGGGAATGCAAGCGGAGGTGCTGGTGGGTTTGGTGGGTTCCAAGAACGGGACATAGAAGACATTTTCCGGAACTTTGGCGATATTTTTGGTGGGCACAGCATCTTTGATGGGGTTTTTGGTGGTGGTAATAACCGCCGATCACGGGCCGGGCAACGTGGCGTTCCGGGTGGAAACCTGCGTGCCAAACTCCAGCTCTCGCTTGAGGACATCGCCGATGGCGTGGAGAAAAAAATCAATGTCAAAAAATATGTGGCCTGCAAATCTTGTAGTGCCACTGGAAGTGCCGATGGGGATGCTGGATATACCACCTGTACCACGTGTAATGGAACGGGCGAAATCCGACAAGTAGCACGCTCCGTATTTGGCCAATTTGTTAATGTAAGTGCTTGTTCTACCTGTAATGGGGAAGGACGGGTGGTCAAAAATAAGTGTCGTTCCTGCCACGGAGAAGGGCGGATTATGGGTGAGGAAGTGGTGAGCATCAATGTACCAGCCGGAGCCACCGATCAGAATACCATGACGGTACGTGGAGGCGGACATGCTGGCATCCGAGGCGGCTCCAGTGGAGACTTAAACGTAGAGTTTGAAGAAGCAAGCCATGAACATTTGGTGCGGGACGGCCTCAATCTGTTCTATGAACTGAATCTTTCGGTGGTGGATGCTGCCCTCGGTGCGGATGTAGAAATCCCCACGCTGAAAGGTCGCGTGAAGATGGTCATTGATCCGGGCACCCAATCGGGCAAACTCTTGCGCCTTCGCGGAAAGGGCATTCCCGACGTACACAACCGTGCTCAACGGGGCGATCAGATTGTTCGGGTACAAGTTTGGACGCCCAAGAACCTCACGCAGGAAGAAACCCGCCTGCTCGAAAAACTACGCCATTCGCCGGGTGTTCAGCCACCTGCCAAAAAGACAGAAGACAAGCAGTCTTTTTTTAGCCGTATGAGCGCCTTTTTCAACTGATGCGCATGAGTACAAATATAACTTCCGGAGACACGATAGACGGAGAACAACTCCGTCTGGTCATGCGGTCGGTTCCTTCTCCTATAGTGGTGGTCACCGCTGTGTATGATCAGGAAGCATGGGGCATTACGCTTGGCTCGTTCACCAGTGTATCGTTAGATCCGCCGCTAATCAGTTTTAATGTTGCACGGCAATCCCGCATGCATGACATCTTGTCTCTGGCTACACAGTATGCTGTTCATCTCCTCGGCTCGGAAGATGTGCCCCTTTCGAGCCGATTTTCGGATCCAACGCGCAGTGCAGACACACAATTTGACGGCTTACGGCATGAAGTCTCTTCAAACGGCTTGCCGTTGTTACAGGAAACGATCGGAATCCTGCTTTGCAAACCCTTTGCGTGCCACGAGGCCGGAGATCATTCCTTGTTCATCGGGCAAGTGACCGGAGCACAACAACTTCAAACCGACAAATTACCGTTGCTTTATTATAATCGTTCTTATCGAACCATCGGAGAGCCAGTGACGGGGTAGCTAACCCGATTGCCTTTTCCGTTTTATCTATCCCAATCCATAATTTTGTGCAAAAACCGCCTTACCGCAAACCCTCGCAGCCCGCAGCACCTGCCCCTTATCGGCGTCCTTCGTCCGCCAGCCACCCAACCAAAAACACCGATCAACCAAAAGCCCCCTCGAAACAATATATTGGTGGCCGGAATCCAGTACGGGAAGCACTTGAGGCGGGTCAGTCGCTCGAAAAAATTTTTTTAAAACAGGGCATGGATGACCGCGTGGCTGGCGAAATCCGGGGGCTCGCTGGTAAAGCCAATGTACCCATTATGGTGGTCCCCGTGGAAAAGCTCAATCGGTTAGACCCCAACCTTAACCATCAGGGCGTGGTGGCACAACGGGCGGCTGTTCAGTATTGGGAATTAAACGAGATGCTGGATATGATAGCACCTAATGTGGGCGCTGTTCAGAAAAAGAAGCCTTTGTTGGTCTTGCTGGACCAGATTGAAGACCCTCAGAATTTTGGTGCGATTATTCGGTCGGCGGTAGCTGCTGGGGCGTCGGGCTTGATTATTCCGGAGCGTCATATGGCCCCATTAAGTGCCGTTGCCATAAAAGCCAGTGCGGGAACCGCCCTCCGTTTACCCATTGCCAAAGTCGTCAACTTGGCCGATGTTATCCAACAACTTAAGGAAAGAGGTTATTGGGTTGCCGGATTGGCAGGAACTGGCGAGCAACATATTTGGGAGATAGATTGGGATCGCCCTTTTGCCCTAGTGATTGGAAATGAAGGGAAGGGCATGCGCGAGCGGGTTCAGAAATCCTGCGACTATGTAGCGGCGATACCGATGGCAGAGGGCATAGAGTCATTAAATGCCTCGGTTGCTGCCGGAATTGCCTTGTTTGCCGTCGTACAAAGCCGATTGACTTTGCCCGTTTAACGGATGCCATACACGATTTTACGCAACGTGTCGAACTGTAAATAGGGATAATCTTCGCGTAGGATTTCTATGGCGGCGCTTGTACTCATGCCGGATAGGCGCATCTGGCGAAAACGATCCCGCATGGCATGATCTCGGAGACCCTTTTCATCCAACACCCCTAATTCCATCAACTTCAAGAAAAGGTCATCCGAAATCAAGTCTCGTAATGGATTTGCGATGGTTTCGGCAACAGCGGTACTCATGATGATTTCCTCCTGTGGTTTCTTGATACCTTAGATTATTTTGATTTTACGCAACAATACATTGTTTACCCCCCCATTTCAGAAGAATGGGGGCGAATGGATTTTTTTTACGTTTGAATGGTGAAAGTGTCTGCCTAAGAAGTTGTATCAGACTTTAGCGGAGCTGTGTATTGAAAGAGGCCGAAAATGGTTTCACCTTGTAGGAACAAACTCACAAAACCTAAAAGGGTGTACACAATCATTTGTGCCGTGTGGGTAACAATGGCAAAGGCAATAGCATTTTCATTGGAAAAGCCCCAAAGGGAGACCATCGCCCAACGGATAATGACGTGATAGCTGCCCACTCCACCGGGTGTTGGAATCATGCTAGTGAGCGAGCCAATCACGAGCAATACCCAAGAATCCTGTATGCCCCAAGAAACCACATCGTCCAAATGTAGCAGATAGGCCGAGAAGAGTACCATCATCGTATAACTGGCCCAAATGAGCACGGTGGACAGGAGCATCTGTATTTGCTTAGGTGTTTGAAGGTAAGACACAAACCCGGCCTTAAAGCCCTTCCATATCCGCAAAAACCGCCCTTCTCCTGCACGCACATAACGTCGGGCCATCCAAAAAGCGAAACCAAAAGCGAAAGCCAATAGGGTCCAAAATAACAATCCATAACCCGATACCGCCCATGCGATTAGCGGCGAAAAATACCGAAGATAGGTGGCCAGAAGTTTATCGTGTGCCAACGGGATAAGGCTCAAAAACCCCAATAACAACACAATCACATCCGATGTACGGTCGGCCACCACTGTTCCCAACACCCCAGAAAACGATAGCCGTTCCTTGCGTGCCACACTGCCCACCCGCACAATTTCCCCTACTCGTGGTAGCACGTAGTTCACCATATAGGAAATAAAAATCGCATACAACGGAAACCGAAAAGTGGTTACACGGCTTTCGGCTCGGGCTTCTGGCAGATGATCCAGCATCAACTTCCATCGCCAAGCCCGAAACCAGTGGCTCAAAACCATCACCAGAACCGTTGGCCCCAACCACCGATATTCGGCATCACGGAGCGACATCCAAAGTTGTTCAAACGATACGCCACGAAGCGCCAGCACCATCAGCACCAACGCCAAAGCAAAACTTAGGAGATAAGTCAGTTTTTGCTTCATAACACAAAGAAACGGGTGAGCAGACGAGGTTTCGTGCCCACCCGGAAAAGAGGTATTAAAATTTTTATCGTAAATCCACTACTTGGACCCCTTTCGGAGCAGAAAAACTAAACGTGGCCGTATTAATGGCCGGATTTTTCTGAACGTTGTTCAGGGTGATGAGGGTGCGCGTATTGTTCTGGTCCAACAAACTAAGCCGAATGGGCATGTTGTCGGATTTTCTGACCCAGATGAGGGTCTCTTTCATGACGGCATCGCCGGATTTAGGGGTAAACTTCATCTGGAAACAATCTACGCCATTGATTTTTTGATCCGACAGTTTTTGCACATTGAAACGATTCGACTGTTTCATGAAAAACATATCGGGCGAGAAGGCATTTTCATCTGCCTGATAATGGTCTATCAAAACCCGTTTTTGTTGCCGTGAATAGGCCCAAGTCGTTTTGCCATCTGTCACCAAGGTTTGGTCTGTTGTCTCCACGCGGTATTTGCTTTTTTGCATGGTGATCGTCCCAGTCATGTTTCTTGATTTGGTGCCTTGGCTCATCGTTTGCGAAAAGGTGGCCTTAATGGCGCCCGTTGCATCGTATTTGGCTTTCATCCGGTTTAGTACTTCTTGTGCAGATTGGGCACTCAGGAGGGTAAATAAGCCGGTCAATAAGACCAAACTGGTTAATAAGAAGGTTTTTTTCATGTCTTTTAGGATTACAAAGTGGAGGTAGTGGTTTACACCCAATATTTCTGCAAATGGCGTGCCCAGCCTTTATGAAGGGCCAAAACAGGCTTTCTCTTAATGTTAGGGAGAAAAATAGTGTATAGAAGATAGGACGCTCCAAAAGGCTCAACTGTACAAATTAGGCAAAATCTGACGAATATACGGTTGCTTAACCAAAAGGGAACCGGAGTTCACTTTACGGGTGAAAAGTGCTTTTACATCCCAGACGTTACAATCCCCATGAAAAAACAATTCCTACTCCTGCTCTGCTTGTTGACCCCGATGTACGCCTCTTCGCAGTCCGCAGAAGAATCCCTGACGCAAGACGAAATGAGTGACCATATTCGGTTTATCGCCTCCGACGAGTTACGCGGACGAAAACCGGGCACACCGGGCATAGACGTGGCCGCCCGATATATTGCACACCACTTTGAAGCCTATGGCCTCAAACAAGTTCCGGGAGTGGAAGGATGGTTCCAAACCGTACCTTTTACAACCGTCATTCCGCCCCAGACAGGTTCCATTACCTTAGCTGGAAAAACCTATACACAAGGGGATAACTTGCTGACGCGCGATGGGCAAAAATCCATGCTAAATGCCCTTGTTGTGGTTGCAGGATATGGCTGGGTGGACGAAAAATTCGGTATAGATGATTATAAAGGGGTGGATGTACGCGGAAAGATCGTGGTTGTTAAAATGGGGACGCCCAATGAAACAAACCCCGGCGCGGCATTTAATGCAGGACGCAAAAAAAAGAAGTTTGCATCGGATCGCGGTGCGGTTGCCCTTATCGAAGTATATGACTTGGCTTTCCCGTGGAACAATGCCAAAAACTTTGTAGGACGAAGACAAGCCTCGGTGGATGATGGCGTCCGTTTCCCACATTTTTGGATCAAGCCAGATGATGCCGCCACTTTTTTACAACAAAACTTTGGCAATGCACAAGCAGCCGTGACCAGCCCAGGCGCGACCTTTGAAGGCTTCCCCAGCTATAACGTCATGGGCATCGTTGAAGGCAGTGACCCCCTCCTCAAAAACGAATACCTGATGCTAACCGCGCATTATGATCATGTGGGGGTGGGCCGACCACACCCTGTTGTTCGTGCTGACAGTATTTATAATGGTGCAAGGGACAATGGCATGGGAGCCGTGGCGCTTATTGCAGCAGCCAAAGCCCTTTCCGCACAGCGCCCAAAACGTTCTGTGTTGATTGTCGCACTTACTGCGGAAGAAATGGGTCTGTTGGGGAGTCGTTATCTGGCAGATCATCCGGTGATCCCCCTTAATAAAATTATTTTCAATTTAAATATAGACAACGGTGGCTGGAATGATACAGGGCTGATTACGGTGGTGGGATTGGAAAGAACCACTGCCGCTGCCGAAATCAAGCGAGGTATAACCGATTTTGGGCTGCGGGTGATTGATGATCCGGCAGGAGAACAAGGACTATTTGACCGTTCCGATAACGTAAGTTTTGCCGCAAAGGGGATTCCAGCCCCCACATTTAGCGCTGGTTTTACGGCTTTCGACGAGCAGATAATGAAATACTATCATCAGGCCATTGACCAGCCAGACGAAAATTTTGACTTTGCTTATTTGCTGAAATACTGCCAAACGTATGCACGAACGGCCCGCTACATTGCAAACCGAGAGACGCCGCCTTTCTGGGTGACGGGCGATAAATATGAGGCTGTGGGCAAAAGCCTGTATGGGCGATAAGCTGTCTCGCACTCGGAAAACGAATACGGAAAAGGGCGTAAAGAGGGAAAGTCCCTACCTTGCGCCCTTCTGTATTTTAGGCTAAAATATACTTTTCTGTGCAGAACCCCTCGATCATATTTAACGTATTGGAAGAAAACTTCTGACGAATAGGAGACGGGGCAGAAGATTACCCAGAAACGACCGCCCTCCTTACTGATGTAAATTAGGCAAAACCGCCAAAATCTGCTCGCGGTATGCCTCGTATTGTGGCGGCAACTTCAGCGACTCGCCCAAAGAGTCCAATGGCTCATCTACCATAAAACCGGGCATATCGGTGGCTATTTCGAACAAAACGCCGCCCGGCTCACGGAAATATAACGAGTGAAAGTAGTTCCGGTCTATCGGATCGGTTACTTGTAGGCCAGCCGATCGGATTTTTTCTAATAATGCCTGCTCTGCCGTATCATCCGGAACGCGAAAAGCCACATGATGAATGGTTCCAGCGGCATTTAGCCCTTTACGCCCACCATCCTCTTCCAGCAAGTCCACAATGCCCCCTGCTGTTGCTAACGGATTAACAAAGCGATGGTACTTGCCCTCCGTTATAACCGGCTCATACCCAAGCAATTCTGTCAGGATGCGGGCGGTGGGGGCTATGTTTTGGAGTGAGAGTGTGGTCTGGTGGAAACCCTTCAGCGCTGCTTCTGCCGGAACCTCGTTCGTTACATGCGCCAATCGGGAATCCGAGATGGACGGAATCGTGAGTTCCAGCAAGAGACCATCGGGATCCCAAAAGCCCAAAACAGGCTCTCCGAAACGTTCTGTGGGTGACAAAGAACGAATGCCGAGTGCGTCAAAGCGTTCTTTCCAAAAACCAAATGCGCCTTCTGGAACCGAGTAGCCGATACTGGTCGCTTGCCCAATCCCTGCACGCCCTTGTCGGATATTGGCCCAAGGAAAAAACGTGAGGATTGTGCCCGGCTCGGCGGCATAGTTTCCATAGTAAAAATGATACGTGCCCGGATCATCAAAATTGACGGTCTTTTTTACAAACCGCAAGCCAAGTGCCTGTGTGTAGAAGTCGTAATTTCGTTGGGCATTTCCCACAATGGCGGTGATATGATGTAACCCGGTTGTAAGGTTGTTCATGATCGTTTTGTCTAGTTTGCGTGTTATAACACACATTTACGAAAAAGTTTCCACCCGCACATTATATCTGAGAACGCCGTAGAATCGGTTCTCAGATGACCTCAAAGACACGTCAGACGATATTCTAAAGGATTTTGAGAAGAAACAGAAGGGTTCCCAAAGATGATTCCCGGTTATGTGTATTTTATGGTTCTTTGCAAGCAATACAACCCTAACCAACCAACAGACCATACATGTCGCGAGAATTAACCGATCAGGAAGTACAGCGCTACCAATCCAGAACGTGGCTTCTTGAAAACGGCCTCCAGCCCTATGGCTACGCTTGGGATGTGACCCATCAGGCCACTGAAATTTCATCTCTATTTGATGCCGCTTACCCCGAAGGCGCGAAAGAAGAACCCGCCGAGACCAAAAAAGTGAAAGTAAGTGTGGCTGGTCGTATGATGACCCAGCGCATCATGGGAAAAGCCGCATTTTTCAACCTACATGATGAAACCGGCAAAATTCAGGTTTATGTCCGACGAGATGACTTGCCAGAAGGGTATTATAATGACGTTTTTAAGAAGCGGTACGACTTGGGAGACATTGTGGGCGTATCCGGCTTTGTTTTTCGCACCAAAACCGGCGAGCTATCCATCCATGCCGAGCGTTTGGAATTGCTCACCAAAACACTGCGCCCGTTGCCCATTGTCAAGGAAACGGAGGAAAAATCTTATGGCGGTTTAGAAGACAAAGAATTGCGGTATCGCCAGCGCTATGCCGACTTGGCCATCCACCCAGAAGTGCGCGAGGTTTTCCGAAAGCGTAGCCAACTTATTAGCGCCATGCGCCGATTCTTGGACGAAAATGGATGTTTGGAAGTGGAAACGCCGGCGCTCCAACCAATCTATGGCGGCGCGGCAGCCCGACCATTTACCACCCATCACAATGCGTTAGACATGGAATTGTTTATGCGCATATCGGACGAACTATACCTAAAACGCCTGATCGTAGGCGGGTATGACCGGGTGTATGAGATCGCTAAAAACTTCCGAAACGAGGGGCTTAGTCGTTTTCATAATCCAGAGTTTACGATGATGGAGGTCTATGTGGCCTTTCAGGACTATCAGTGGATGATGGATTTTGTAGAGCAGATGATCCGCTATATCGCTACCGAATTACACGGGAAACCGGAAGCACAAGTGGGCGACCACCTGATCTCGTTTGCCGAACCCTTTAAACGGGTAACGATGTTCGAGGCCATTGCCGAAAAAACGGGTTACAACCTTTATGGCAAAACCCGCGACGAAATTGCGGAAATCGCCAAAAAACTCCACATCCAGGTGGATGCAAGCATGGGTAGCGGCAAGTTGATAGACGAAATCTTTGGGGCTTATGTAGAACACACCCTCATCCAACCAACGTTTATTACCGATTATCCGGTCGAGCTGAGTCCACTTGCCAAGCGCCACCGCAACGATCCGAACTTAGTGGAACGTTTCGAGTTGATTTGTAACGGGAAAGAAATTTGTAATGCGTTCTCGGAACTGAACGATCCGATAGACCAACGCGAGCGCTTTGAATCCCAAACCCGTCTCAAATCTGGCGGAGACGACGAGGCCATGATGATGGACGAGGACTACCTGCGCGCCCTTGAATATGGAATGCCGCCAACGGCTGGCTTGGGGGTTGGGATAGACCGCCTGACGATGATTATGACCAATCAGGAGTCTATTCGGGATGTCATTCTGTTCCCATTGCTACGCCCAGAAGTAGAGCATTAGTCTTATACCAGCACGTTATTTCAAGGGATTTTACTTCGGTAAACTCCCTTTTTTTGCAAGTCTTCACTGGAATACTATCAAAAGGTGTTAAAAAAACTCTACTTAGGGGCTACACCACCGCCTTTGGCCAGTCCTTTACCTTATTCTGAACGCTTACAATTGTTCTATCGTTGATCACTTCATTTTGTGCAAGAACATTTTTCACATTTTATAGATCGGCGGGCGTTTATGAACGCTTTTAACCCAATGGTAAACAGATTTTCCATAACGTTTCTACGATCCAAATAACAACATCAAGATACTGTAGCCCTTAAGCTTATATAGCAGGCCCTTTTCCATGTTTTCCAGAAAAAGAAGACCGCCCTTCTCTGCGCATGGCATAAAAGAGCGGCTTTCGGTTTACTAAGAAATTGATCGGTTTTATTTTACGACAATGCTACCCGTTTTAATTTTGGTTTTTGTAACCACGCGCCAGAAATACATACCAGATGCCAGATTTTGGGTGGGCAAGGTGGCCTCTTCTTCTACAATCATGCGGGTTATTTTCCGGCCTTGCACGTCAAACAACTCCACTTCGGCAGTATCGGCCAATTCGTTGCGGATGTAGAGTGATTGACCTTTTACTACCGGATTGGGGTACAAAGAAATATTATTGCCAATACTCTCTAAGAGGATTTCCTGCATCGGCGAGTACTGAATGTTACCGTTTTTACTCACCATTTTCAGGCGGTAATAACTCACGCCTTTGTAGGGTTTTGCTTCTACGTAGGCATACGATCCAGTGGATTTGGCGCCGCTATCTGCGGGCAACTCGGCAATTTGGGTCCACGTTTTTCCGTCACGGCTTTTTTCCACTTCGAACCGATCCAGATTTACCTGAGAAGCCATTTGCCACTCGATTTGTAAGGACTTGTTAGGTAAAATACCCAGATTAAACGCCGCCAACGTAATTGGGAGCGAGGTTCCGCTTTCGCTGACGACCAAAAACTGGCTGAACGACGTAAAGGTTGGGTTTCCGAAAGTCACCAACCCGTCGTCACCCGCTGTTGCAGCGGTTGCATTACCTACCGAAGTGCCCCATGTAGGGCCTTCATCACGGGTACCACGTTTATAGAGTTTAAACATCCCAGGATCAGCAGCATCAGCACTGGAAACATTGCCCACTTGGTCGAAAGTGATCGCATTTGGGGCGGTGATGGTGCTGTTAGATCCATAATTATGGACGACCCAGTAACTGCGGCTTTTCGGATACGCATTGGGAGACTGATCGGGCTGTGTGTTGATTCGACTGGCAACCAATTGACCATTCGGCAATGTCCCAGAAGCAGGGAAGTCTATACTGACCCCTGTTCCGGTAAAGGTTTTGACTCCGCCCGATGTCACGCTCAGGGCAAAACTGGTTCCTGGGCCAACGGGTGCTTTGGAAGTGCTCCGACTTGCCGAACCATTCAACGTTGCATGGGCCGTACCCACGCGATCTACCACCTGGCCTTCCGTTTCATTAAACTGGTAGTAGCTAACAAGGTCTGCATCACTTTGTGTACCCGTCAGGTGCATGATTTTACGAATTTCCTCTTGGCTAAAGGCACGCTTATAAATCCTGATTTCATCTATCAAACCATTAAACGTTCTGCTGGAATTGCCCCGGTCGTTTCCAATATTAAAACCATTCGTAAAGTTAACGGCAGCATGGGTGGCTGTGCGGGTGGCGGCCACACCGTTCAGATATAACGTGGCGGAAGTACCTGTTACCACCAGGGCAATGTGCGACCATTCGTTGGCGGGGGCAAACAATCCAGAGGAAAAGTTGTAGCTCCCCGATTCGTCCCGCCAATGATACCCCAGTTGGTTGTTATTAAAAAGATTAAGCCCTGTTGCGGAAGCATTTGAGGAAAAAATGAGACCGGTAGCCCCCGTGTGGGTAGTAGAGGGCTTAAACCAACCCATTAACGTAATCGTATTCGTATTACCCAATGTGGTGGCAGCGCCGGTGGCATAATTACTTCCCGGAGAGGTACTAAGCGCATTACCTGCCAAGGGTTCCGGAGAGCATCCATCCACCAATGTAATGAATTCGTGATAGGTCTGATTATCCGATTGTCCATTTTCTGTAACCGTAAGTGTTGCGCTATAGGTTCCGGAGGTGGCGTATAGCACCGACGGATTTTCGTCGGTCGAGGTAGCGGGAGTACCATTAGGAAAACTCCAACTAAAAGTGGCACCGCTGCCTGCAACCGAAGTGTTAATAAACTGGATCGGTGTACGGGCGCAGGTGGATTGCAATGGCGTTGCCGTAAAGTTTGCTATGGGCGCGGATACCTCGAACAAGTCTCCACGGTGTACACTACGTCCATAGGTTCCAGCGTAGATTTTTTTGTTTACGTAGTCTATGGCCAATTGGCGCGTCGAGACAATGGCCGGAAGCCCATCATTGTGCATCTGCCACTCGGCATGGCTATTGTTGCGGTAATACACCGTTCTGTTCGTAGCAATATACACCCCGCCGTCTGTTCCGTGTTGGTGTACAATACTGTATATGTATTCGTTGTCTAAGGCGGCAGTGGTCAGGTTGGTCCAACTGTCTCCGCCATTGGTCGTTTTGAAAACTTTATTCCCGTCGTAGTCATTCCAGCTATACCGGTGGGCCTTGCTCAGCCATAAGGTTTGTGGGTTTTGGGCATCCACCGTAAAATCAAATCCAGCAGCATTAAGCCCCCCGATCGCAGCGTTGGGGGTGATATCGGTCCAGTCTATACCTCGGTTGGTAGATTTCCAAAGTTTCCGATCATTATTGGCCAGCGCATCGCCAAACTGTGCTGCATAAATCGTGTTTGGATCGGAAGGGGCGACCTCGATTTTGGTCACCTTCCAGCCATTTCCAAAGTTTTTGATCAGAGAAAACGAACGTCCATCGTCGGTCGTGTACCAAATATTGTCACTTTGGCCCATATAAAAACACGTACCACATTCGGGCGAATATGCCAAATTTCCAGCATCTATGGCCATTGCCCCTTGATTCATGGTTTTGGAAACAGAAGCGCTACTCCACCCGCTCATCCGGTTTCCTGTGAGGGTATAACGAGTGAGATTCCTGCCAAAAACCGTTCGGTCACTCGCAGGACTGGCCCCTCCAAAATAATCATCTCCCCCGCCAGTATGCACCCATCCGCCATCAAACACATTCCCATCTTTGAGCAAGGTCCCATTATGATACGTTCCGCCCAGCATCACTTCACCGTTTTGTGGACTAATAGCAAATCCCCAAAAGTCAGATGCCTGAATGCCATTGTGCTTTTGAACAAATGTGGCGCCATTATCGGGCGAGAAAAAAGCACCTCCATCACAGGCCACCCAAATGGAACCATCGTTATAGACATTGATATCGTGTACATCGGCATGGATATATCGGTTTGGTTGGTTGGCCCGCCAATACCAACGTCCGATTAGGTTGTTGAGCGTTGCCCCCCCATCGGTGGATTTCCAGACCGCAATTCCGGCGGTATAAACTTCGTCCGCATTTGTCGGAGAAACAGCTAAGGACATATCGTAGTAATATTGTCCACCTTCTTCTGTCCCATCGGATGAGTATCCCATCACGTTTGGATTGCTTAGAGAAGCTGCTCCTCCTGGTCCAGCTCCACAACACCTGTGCGTCCACGTTTCACCACCATCATCACTCCTATATAGTCCGACCAAGCCAGAACCTCCATTCATGTCTCCCGAAAGCAAGGCATAGATTCGATTAGGATCGGCGGGTGTTACGGCAATTTCAGTCCGCTTTTGTTCTTCACTGCCACTGCCAAACGACTCCACAATACGATCCATGTTTTGATTAGTCATCCAAGCATACGTACCAGCACTCCCACTAATCGTCCCTGTATTACTTCCTCTACTATCGCCAACATTAGTACCAGCACCTTCAGTAAAGCGCCATTCATGTAAAAGATTGGCATAATTGGGATGGTCCGCCGGTACATCCGCTGCCCAATAGGCATCAAGTGTGCTTTGCGAAAGTGCGGTGTTCCAAATGCGGGCATGCGACACATTTGCCGGAAGGTTCCAGCCTGCGGTATAACTAAAAAGCCGCAATGTTGACGCATTTTGGGTATTGGTGGTGATATTGGTGGTAGAAGAAGCCTTTAGCGTCCCATCCACCCAGAGTTCTTTGGTTCCGGTTGCCCGATACACCACCACCACATGATGCCACTCGGCGTCTGCGATATTAGGACCGCTTAAGGCCACCTCGTTGGTTCCATCTGCGATTCTGAAGCGCAAACTACCACCGCCACCCAAGCCCAACGAAACACCTGCCCGTTTGTCGAATTGCCACGCCACATTTCCGAGCAAAGAACTCCAATAGGAATCGGCAGTCTGGCGTACCCGTAGTTCTATGGTAAAGTCTGTATTGTTCCCAGACCCCAACTCTGGATCGGAGGCAAAGGTTATACTGGCACTGCTATTGTTGGCAAATCCAGAAAAATTGGATGCGCTACTGGCACTGCCAATTCCTACCCAACCCGATATTTTTACATTAAATGTTAGTCCACTATCGGTGGATTTCCAGAACTCGGTATGTTTGTCCACTATGCGGACTGCATAAACGGTATTATCGTCTCCGGGCTTAAACTCCACCTCTTGCCAGTTGCCACCCCTGATACGGCTCCAGGTATTACCACCGTCATTTGTTCTAAATAAGCCGTTGGTGGTTGCCGCGAAAAGGATCAGTGAATTGCTGTTTGCTACCGTAATATCTTGGAACGATACGTCGTAATCGGAAAAATTAGTCCCACCCAGTTTCGTCCAACTTGCACCGCCATCGGTGGTTTTATAGATTTTCTGATCCCGCTTATTACCAAAATAAACCGTATTGGCGTCCACCACGGTTAGCGCATACACTTCTGTTACGAGTTCGTCTTTGGTCTTTAGTACCCAGTTTTCGCCAGCATCAGTGGTTTTCCAGACACCACACGCGGCACAACCCGCATAGACCACACTGGGATTATCAGGCGCTCTGCGAACGATGTACAGGTGTCCGGAGCCGGGGTTTCCCCAATCGGTGGACGCAATTTGATCTGTTCGGAAAGGACCAACGCCTTCCCAGTTTGCGGCAGATTTTTTATTGAGGCGTTGTTGTAGAATGGCTTTCAGATAGGCCCTGTCTTTTTGTTCTTGACGCTGCAAGTTTGCCTTGGCCACAAATCCCTGACCATCAATACGGTTAATACCGCGCATCCATCGCCGAAATTCATGGTTCCAGGCATCTTCTTGGCCTTCTTCGCCCTCGAAGCCTTCTTCGGCATCGCATTCTCGGTTTTGACACCAGGTATCACGGAGCCGTATGACTTCGAGGACATTGGGGGTTTTCGAGCGCATGAGGTGAACCCATTCGGGCGTGGATTCTCGCGATTGGGCATGGGCAGTGCTTCCGTGTATGACCGGAACTGCCATCATGATGATGAAAATAAACCTGAGCATTATGATTAAGAGGAACAATAAGAAGGAATGAGGCAAGGTCTTTATTTTACGAAATTTATCGTGTATTCGGAATGATTGATTTATAATTCTAATTTCACGATTAAGTAAAAGCCTGTAACTTATACAAATTTGGTAGTACTCAAGGTATTTCAAATGGGTCACTATCGTGCAGAAGACCGCATCCGGCGGCAGGATACCAGGTAGTGGCTTGGTAATTCCCCATCCTTTAACAGCAACCAGCGAGTGGAGGCCGTAGTTTTTTAGCTTTATTACGCTCCAACACCTTAACCCCAAACAAACGACATGCAAGATTTGGCCCACCTACGCCGCCGCTGTGCCGACACCATCCGCTTTCTCTCGGCAGATGCGGTTCAGAAAGCGAACTCTGGACACCCTGGAATGCCTATGGGCATGGCCGATGCCGCTGCTGTGCTTTGGACCGAGCGAATGCGTCACAACCCCGCCGATCCAACGTGGTTTAACCGCGACCGCTTTGTTCTTTCAGCTGGGCATGGATCTATGCTTTTATATAGCCTACTCCATCTTACGGGCTATGACTTATCTATGGATCAAATCCGGAACTTCCGACAATGGGGTAGCAAAACCGCTGGCCATCCAGAGTATCGCCATACGCCGGGTGTGGAAATGACCACGGGGCCGCTAGGACAGGGAATTTCTACGGCGGTTGGTATGGCCATTGCAGAACGTCATTTAGCCGCACGCTACAATACGATGACGCATCCCATCATTAATCATTATACCTATGTTATTGCTTCCGACGGCGACCTGATGGAAGGGGTCTCGCACGAAGCCTGTGCCATTGCTGGGCATCTAGGCTTGGGAAAACTAATTGTGCTATATGATGATAACGGCATTTCGATTGATGGCCCCACCTCGCTTTCATTTACCGAAGACGTGCTTAAACGGTACGAGGCATATGGATGGCAGACCATAGAGGTAGATGGCCACAACCCAGAAGAAGTCTTAGCCGCCATTGACAAGGCCAAAGCAGATTCAGACCGCCCGACCATCATTGCGTGCAAAACCCAGATCGGGTTCGGAAGTCCAAACAAGCAAGGAAAATCAAGTGCGCATGGCTCTCCATTGGGTACCGACGAACTGAAACTGGCAAAAGAAACGCTCGGATGGCCTATTGGACCTGAGTTTTATGTGCCCGATGATGTATTTGATTACATGCTTTCAGTACGGATTAATGGCCGAAAACTTCAATCTGAATGGGACGACCTAATGGCCGATTATCGGGCTGAGCATCCGGAAAAATCGTTGGAGTTGGATCGGGCCATTGCTGGCATCCTACCTACAGATTGGGAAGACGCCCTGCCCCACTTTGCATTGGGAACCAAAATGGCCACCCGCGAAGCTTCTGGACATGCCCTAAATGCACTAAAAACAGCGATTCCAAACCTCTTGGGTGGCTCGGCAGACCTTACACCCTCCAACAATACCCGCGCCAAGGCAGATGTAAGCATGAGCCACGACGACTTTAGTGGACGCTATCTGCATTTTGGTGTACGCGAACACGGAATGGGTGCTATCGTAAATGGGATTACCTTACATGGGGGCTTAGTGGCTTATACGGGGACTTTTCTGGCCTTTTTAGATTATATGCGTCCAGCGGTCCGGTTGGCGGCTCTGATGGAAATCCCGTCTTTGTTCGTCTTTACCCACGACAGTATTGGCCTTGGGGAAGATGGCCCCACGCACCAGCCCGTAGAACACCTGGCCTCCATTCGGGCGATGCCCAATGTGGTCAACTTTCGTCCTGCAGACGCAAACGAAACCGTTGCGGCATGGAAGTATGCCGTTCAAAGCCGTGTTCCTGTCACCTTTGCCCTTTCGCGTCAGGGGCTGCCCGTTGTTTCGTCGGGCGAAGGCGTGGCGCGTGGCGCCTACATACTTTCGGATGCCCCTGCACCACAGGCCTTGTTGCTTTCCACAGGCTCCGAGGTACAAATTGCCCTGGCTGCCCAAAAACTACTTTTAGATCAAGGAATATCCAGCCGTGTGGTCTCTATGCCTAGTTGGGAGTTGTTCGAGGCCCAAGATGACACCTATAAAGCATCTGTTCTCCCGCCCAGCGTCACAGTACGTGTGGCCGTAGAAGCGGCCAATCAATTTGGTTGGGAACGATATCTTGGCACAAATGGCGCCTTTGTGGGCATGAAGGGTTTTGGGGCTTCTGCCCCGATAGACGACCTCTACCGTAATTTTGATATTACCGCCTCGGCGGTTGCGCTGGCTGCTAAGACACAATTGGGCCTATCTTGATTGGCATTCGGGGGAATGGCTAATACGTCCATTCCCCGCTATATTCATTATTAAGTTATATACATATGCACACCTTTTTCGTATCGGTCCCTAAAAAAGAAGTTTTCGAAACCTTAGCCTCTACCATCGCAGAGATGGGGTTTACCGTTATCGGAAAAGACGAAAATCGGCCTTGGGGAGGTTTTTTTGTGATCGAAGAAGCCGAAGCCCCTTTGTTTATCGAAGCCTTCTTTCCGCATTTGTCGTTGAAAGACTTTGAAGGATTTGAAAAATTAAGCCCCAAAATTCTGGTGGTTGCGCCGGAAAAACGCCTTTCGTGGCAATACCATCACCGTCGCGCCGAAATCTGGAAAGTAGTAGGAGGCGTTGCTGGGGTAGTGGTAAGCAATACCGACGAAGAAACGCCCCTTCGGAAACTGGCAACGGGCGACGTGGTAGCGTTACAGCAAGGCGAACGCCACCGTTTGGTTGGCCTGGAAACGTGGGGGATAATTGCCGAGATATGGCAGCATACCGACCGCGAAAACCCATCTAATGAAGCAGATATTGTGCGGGTCCAAGATGATTTTGGCCGCTAAGCGAGTATGCCATTTTAGATCACCAAGTCCAAAACCTCGGAAAGCCGCTCCACCCCAATAACCTCGAGCCCTTCGGGACGGGTAATGCCTTTGAGGTTGGTTTTGGGCAGGACAGCCCGTTCAAACCCTAATTTAGCGGCCTCGTTCAGCCTGCGTTCTACATGGCTCACCGTCCGGAGTTCACCTCCCAGCCCCACTTCGCCAATCAGAACAGTACCAGAATCGGCCGGTACATCCCTGAAACTGGATGCCACGGCCACCACCACGCCCAAGTCCACAGCTGGTTCCTCCAGTCGAACACCACCAGCCACATTTAGAAACACATCCTGCTTCCCCAATTGCCAGCCCTCTCGTTTTTCCAAAACGGCCAACAACATCTGCAAGCGGCGGTTGTCGAAACCAGTGGTCGTGCGTTGTGGCACGCCGTAATTCGAGTCCGAGACCAGCGCCTGAATTTCTACCAAAAGCGGTCGTGATCCTTCTATCGAACAAACCACCACCGAACCACTTTGCCCATAGCGCCGTTCGGAGAGAAAAATCTCGGAAGGATTTTCCACCTGACGTAACCCCGTTTCTCGCATCTCGAAAAGGCCAATCTCGTTGGTAGAACCAAAACGGTTTTTAACGGTACGTAAAATGCGGTAACTGTGGTGTCGGTCCCCTTCAAAATACAAGACAGTATCCACCATATGTTCCAAAAGGCGGGGTCCGGCAATTTCGCCCGCTTTGGTGACATGGCCAACGATAAAAGTAGCCATTGGCAGCGATTTTGTGAGGTGCATCAGCGCCGCTGCCGATTCTCTCACTTGCGAGACCGAGCCGGGCGCACTCGTGAGATCGGGACGAAACACGGTTTGAATGGAATCTACCACCATTATTTCAGGCTCGATGTCTTGTACTGCCGCAATAATTTCTTCTATATTCGTCTCTGGAAACAATAAAAAATGATCCCCATTCACCCCTAATCGCTCCGCCCGAAGTTTTACTTGGCGTCCGGATTCCTCGCCGGTAACATATAAAATGCGGGTATTTTCCAAGTATTTCCCTATTTCCGTCATGAGCGTACTTTTACCAATGCCGGGATCGCCGGCAATAAGGGTAAGGGAACTTTGCATAATGCCGCCGCCCATTACCCGATCAAATTCTAACACGCCAGTTTTGAGGCGGATCTCGTCTGTAAGTTCAAACTCCCGAAGTGGCTTAGGGCGTGTATGATGCCCCAGCGTAGGACGAATGACCGAGGCTTTTACCTCGGTGCGAGGTTTTTCTTCCACCAATGTATTCCAGTTCCCGCAGCCGGGGCAATTGCCTTGCCAACGGGCAGTCTCATAGCCACATTCCTGACAGACAAATCTGGTTTTCTGTTTTGCCATATTTTTTTGTTTACAGGAAAATACGCCACCCCAATGTCAGATGGTGTCATATACACAGGATTTTATCCCAGTAGCGAAACGAAGCACGCGGAATGGAAGACTGCAGGCGATATTGATGAAGGTAAACGCTCAGAAATTGAGCTATTCAACGCCACTAAAGGCCAAAAAAGTAGCACATCTGATTTTTCGACCCAATAAACCAAGAATCTTTATACGGTTCGGGTGGTTCTGCCACAATCCTGATCCAACCTTCTACCAATATTGTCGGTAACATTGTATCTTACAGCAGTACTTCAAATTGCTTGGAAACACATGAATACCTTTAAAGACAAAGTAGTGGTCCTCACGGGGGCCTCCTCTGGAATTGGCAAGGCACTCGCATTACAACTAGCCGATCAGGGTGCAAAGCTCGTCTTGGCGGCACGTGATTTGACAAAATTACAAGAAACAGAAGCTCTTTGTATCAAAAAAGGCGTGCAAACACATGTAGTTTCGCTGGATGTGAGCATTCGCGAAGCATGTTCGGCATTAATCCGCGAAACCATCGAAGCGTTTGGGCAATTGGATGTACTTATCAACAATGCCGGGGTTACGATGTGGGCACGCTTCGACGAAATTACAGAACCGGAGGCCTTGCCCCGATTAATGGAGGTAAACTTTTGGGGCAGTGTTTGGTGTACGTATTATGCCTTGCCCCACCTAAAACAATCCAAAGGCAGGGTGGTAGGCGTGGCCAGCCTTACCGGAAAAACAGGTGTTCCCACCCGTAGCATCTATGCCGCCACAAAACATGCCATGACTGGTTTTTTCGACTCGCTCCGCATAGAACTTGCCGGAAGTGGTGTAGATATCACCATGATCTATCCGGGGTTTGTGCAGTCCGAAATTCGGGGAAGGGCGATTGGTCCGGACGGCAAAGCCATTGGCGACAGCCCGGTAAAGGAACGAGAAGTGATGACGGCAGAAGCGTGCGCACGCCAAATTTTGGTTGCAACCGCCGCCCGTAAACGTGAACTGGTGATGACGACCCGTGGAAAACTGGGCCTTTGGGTGAAACTTATTGCTCCACGCTTGGTGGATAACATCGCCCGTAAAGCCATTGAAACAGGCAAATAGTCCCAAAAACATTGGTATCTCTCTTCAAAAAACAACGCACCCCGAAACCTCCTTTGCTCTAAGGCGTGCAAAGCGCTTTTGTTCATCGTTTTTCGTCATGTCTTTATGTCCGGATTTGAAGGACATAAAGTCAGTAACTCATTTTATGCTGCCCATGATGCTCCCCTTTACCGAACTTAGTGGCTTTTCATCCCTTTTTCAGACTTATGTGTCAAATTTTGAGCATGTGGCCAAATACTTTGCTGGAAATCCTGCAAGTGTGACCAACATAAAGACCGTTGCAGATTCTGTAGTGGCACATCCACGCAATCACCGCAACCTATTGGTGGAAGCACTCCAGCGGCAAGCAATAGACTATGGCGCAGATGAAGCCAGCCGCCGGAACATTAACCTGCTCTTAGCGCCTGACACCCTAGCCGTCGTTACTGGACAGCAACTTGGCTTGGGGGGTGGGCCGCTTTACACCCTCTTCAAAACCATCACAACCATACAGTTGGCCAAGTCGCTCAGCAAACAAACCGGAAAAGCGGTGGTTCCCATATTTTGGCTGGAAGGAGAAGACCACGACTTGCCAGAAGCAGGTTATCTGGGACTACCGACGGCTGCGGGTGTAGAAAAAATCGCTTATACCGGACACACCCTGCCAGAAAAAGGCAACCTCGGCCCTGTCGGTCAGATTGTATTCACCGAGCAAATCAACGAAGTCTTGGCACAAGTTGAATCATTACTAGCCCCCACCGACTTTCGTGCGGAGCTAATGGCATTGTTGCAGTCTGCTTATTGGCCAGGAACCACTTTTTGCCTTGCTTTTGCACGATTTATCACCAAACTTTTTCCCGATACTGGCTTGGTATTGATTGCGCCAGACGATCCCCTATTAAAACAAGCCTCTTTACCGCTGTTTAAGAAAGCGATTCAAGAACAGAAGCCTTTGTTTGAGGCACTCGCCACCACCTCCGAATCGTTACGTAATGCGGGTTTCCATGCCCAAGTTACGCCCCGTCTCCTCAATTTATTTTACGTGTACGAAAGCGTCCGGCATGCCATCGAGCCAGATGAAAAGGGCTATCGGCTAAAAGGGCACAGCCAAACTTTTTCCGAACCGGAACTACTTGCAGCATTAGAGGACGCGCCAACCTCTTTCAGCCCGAATGTGGTCTTGAGGCCACAAATGCAAGATTGGCTCCTTCCAACGGTGGCCTATGTTGGCGGCCCTGGTGAAGTGGCCTATTTTGCTCAATTTAAAAAGGTTTACGAATGGAGCGGGATCCCCATGCCCATCGTCTATCCGCGTGCAAGTGTAACCTTGGTGGAAGGACGAATCCGAAAAATTATAGACAAAAACCAATTATACTGGCCAGACCTCGCGGGTGATTTTGAATCATTTTTTCAACAACTGGTACGGGAGCGCTCCGGTGGTAAGACCGATACCGCTTTTAATCAGGCAATTCAGGGGGTTTACACCGAAATTGACCGCTTGAAGCCCGATGTACTTGTACACGACGGATCGCTGGAGCGGGCCGTAGAGGCCACACGCACGAATCTGACCAACGAATTGGAAAAACTCCGGAAACGGGTTCTGCAAGCCGAAAAAAGGAACCACGATACCTTACGGGATCAAGCTTGGAAAGCAAAATTGGCGCTTTTTCCGGCGGGCCTGCAAGAACGGAGCGTTTCATTATTGTACTTTCTTAATAAATATGGCCTTGAATTAATCACCCGTTTGACAAACGAATTGTTATTGGAAACACATGCGCACCAAGTAGTAGAATTATGAGTAAACAGGGATTCATTTAAGGCCAGATAAGAACACCCAACTTCACCAAGTCGGCAGTTTTGGCCTTGGGGTAACGGCTCCTAATGTCACGGAAAGCGCCACGAACGGTTGGTGACCAAGGTTCGAGGTCATCAAAAACGACCCATGCACCCGATTCCAAGTGTGGGGAGATAAGGTCGAAATAACGCAGCGTAGCATTTCTTTCATGGTGTCCATCCAAAAAAACCATGTCGAATGGGCCCCATTTGGACAAAACCGTTGGTAGTGTGTCCATAAACATCCCCGTAATCACCTTTACGTCCACCTCCCCACACAATGCTGCCAAATGCTTTTCTGCACGCTCAGACAACGAAGGATTACCCTCTAAGGTGATCAACCTTTTGTGCCGGTCCCGGTTTTCCTGCATCGCCTGTACAATATACGCGCCAGAAACTCCCAAATTGGTTCCTAATTCCAAGACCGTTTTTGGCTGTTTCTCTTTGATTAGGTGATACAATAGCATCCCCCAAGCATGGCGTGCCGATGCCTTTTGGAAAATTTCGGAAACAATACGGGTTGGGGGTTTGGCAAACGTGCCCGTATCCAGCGTGGTTTTTCGGCGGCCACTCCCAAAATCGGGCATGGGAATTCCTGAAACATCTTCGCGCAGGTCTCCCCGCAACTTCCAGACAGGTGCGAGTTGGTTCTTTGCTCTTTTCGAGGATCGCATCCAAAGGGCTGGGCGCACTTCCGACGCACAAAACGGAATAAGCCCCCATAAAGCCATTCGTAGCAGGTTAAATTCGATCAAGTCGGCTATTTTAGCGGTCATGTACAACAGTTTAAAAGGTGCGGCATAAAGTAAAGATTTTTTAGCACAATTATTCAATAAAAAAACAATCACTGAACCTTTTTATTCATTTTATTTATTACAAAAAAATTAACATCCATAAAAATCATTTTATAAACACAAACTTATTATAACTATTTAATATCATAATTAATGAATATATTTATTATGATATGTCTGTTATTTGCATAATTTTATTATCTTTAAACATAAAAATTGAAATCCCTTTTAATACAATTTTTTCTCCTTTTTTTAATCCATTTGAAAAATCTATTGCTAAAACAGCCGAATATTCTATTTCAATTTCTGTTTTGTCATCGCTGTGGCTTATGAAGGTCATTTTTTGTTCCCTACTCTCAAAATATGATTTTGTTTGTTCGGCTTGTTGTTTAAATTCAGCAATGCCATATAGCGTCATGTTTACCTTTCCATTTTGCATGTTTTGAAAAACAATTTCATCACTAAAATCAATTGTCATTTTATCAATATCAAAATTATTATAGCCATCTAAATAATTTTGAATAATCTTTTTTCTTTGATTGCTCATATTATCACTGCCTCATGTTTCATGAATATTTCAATCTTGTAACCATTAACGACTGGCTTCGTTATGAAGGGAGAGATTTTTAACACACAGCGGCCAACCCTGTCCAAACGTTAGTTAAAAAACCAATACTAAATTTTACCATTGGACTCACCATTACGCCAAGCCGTTGTTCTGGAGTAGCGCTTTCACCCCTTAATCTCATTAGATATTATAGACATATAGTTTAAGATAATTAATTATTTTTGTAAAAGATGATTTTTAAATAAAGGGCAAATAAAAATTTCACATTCTTCTTTGAGAAACAAGGGGCAAGTCGTTTGGTAAATTTTGGTTTAGTTAGTAATCGTTACCACTTGCCAATATACGTTAAGTTTGCAAGGCTCTTCTCCATTGGGAAGAATGGATGAATAGCCAATTTTTAATCAGATTCTAAAGGCCGGAATGCCAAGTAAAAGTATTTTACACACTTCTTACTTAACCTAATTTTTTTATGTTTACACTCCTCCAAAACAACCTTGGTCGGTTGCGGATCATCGGTTTTGTTGAAGGTTGGTCTTACCTGATTTTACTCTTTGTGGCCATGCCCTTAAAATACATATGGGAAATGCCCGTTTCCGTCCGGGTTATGGGGACCATACATGGTGCTCTATTTGTGTTTTTTATGATTTATGTCACCCTTGTGTGGTACGAAAAAAACCATTCATGGAGCTGGGCTATAAAGTCTTTTGTGGCCTCTATTGTGCCTTTTGGTACGTTCTGGGCTGATAAACATTTATTTCAGCAAAATACGCGATAAGACAGGATTGGCGCGTTTTCGGCAACCAAGGGCTTTGGTGCGCTCAGTTGCCGTTTTTTTAATTATGTTTATGCGGTTGGGCCAAAGTGGTGGCTGCAATATACCTGCATGGCGCGGCTTAGGTAAGCGGCCAAGCCCGCACGGTACTTTTCGTAGTAGGCCGTAAACCGGGGGTCATCCACATAGAGCGAAGCCAAACCTTGATACATTTTGGGCGTGACGGTATAAAAATTTCCGATCATCTCAAAGTGCCGCTTTACCAATTTTTGTACATATTCATCTTGGGCATCATAGGTAGCCATAGCATCCGCCAATGCTTGGTTTAGGGCCTCGACGTCGGCTTGGATCGCCTCCCATTGTTCCTTTCCAGCCGCCATAACACGATTTTTCGAGGCTTCTACGGCTTCCGCCCCCCATCGTTCTTTTGCTTCGGCCTCATAAGCCTCGGCTGTTTCAGGGTCAAAGCCTTTATAAAGGTCTTCAGATTTCATGGTGTCTTGCTCCTGTTTTAAGTGCAACAAGGTTTTTTGAATGGTTTCAAGGAGCATGGTTGTACGCTTTTGGCGAAACTCTAATACCGCTTTATGAGATTCCAGCGCTGTAATTAAATCAAAATGGGGGGCATCCAATACCGAATGAATCTTTGCCAGCGGTAGTCCAAGCTCCTTATAGAACAAGATTTGTTGTAGCCGCAACACTTCCGCCTTGCCATAATAGCGATACCCAGAGGCCCGTCGAAGACTAGGCTTGAGAAGCCCGATTTCGTCGTAGTGGCGCAAGGTCCGGAGGCTAACACCCGCTATTTGAGAAAGTTGGGAAATGGAAATAGCTGTCATATTCTTGTTTTTCAGAAAGATAGACCCTTCCGTAGCGAGAGAGTCAAGCCGCTGGAAAAGAAATTTTGCCACCGCTGTACCGCCTTTTGATGGCTTGGCCTGATGCGACCAATACAAAAAATTGTTCACGGCCTTGTTTTGATCTACTTTAAATGTGATTTCCTTGATTAGGCCAGCAAGACATTGGATCAATAATTTATGTTCATCAAAAATACCATGATTAATCTTCACTACTACACTACTCAGATTGTTCTACAAGATGGAATATATTTTTCCAATAAAACCAGTGAAATTTCTTATCCCGCAACGGGAAATGAAGACTTTTTTCAGATAGAAGACCAAAGTTTCTGGTTTCTTCATCGAAACCAATGTATTACAGAAGCGGTATTGCATTACTCTCCCAATCAGGTATTCTTTGATATTGGTGGCGGTAATGGTTTTGTTGCAAAAGGACTACAAAGTGCGGGCATCCAAACCGTATTGGTTGAGCCAGGCATACAAGGTTGTTTAAATGCAAAGAAAAGAAATCTGGAATATATTCTTTGTTCTACACTCGAAAATGCTGCATTTAATAAAAATAAACTGCCAGCAATTGGACTGTTTGACGTGGTCGAACATATCGAAAAAGAGACAGAGTTCTTACAAACCATTTATGACTTATTGCTTGAAAATGGATTGGTTTTCATAACGGTTCCCGCATATAATGCACTTTGGTCTGATGAAGATATTGCAGCAGGTCATTTTAGACGGTATCGCGCAAGGGAGTTGGAAAAGAAACTTAAACAAATTGGATTTAGCGTCGAATATTCCACCTATATTTTCTCCATTCTGATTATTGCTGTTTTTCTTTTTAGAACCTTACCCTATACTTTAGGATACGTAAGGAAAAACATACAAAGGAAAGACGTGCATCAAAAAGATCATCAAGAAAAAAAGGGCTGGCTGGGTAAACTTCTTATGCTGATCTGGAATTATGAGATACGAAAAATAAGGAATAAAAACAAAATACCTTTTGGCGGCTCTTGTTTTGTAGTGGCCCGAAAAGTGGTCAAAACGCTTGACCAAGACCCGGTATAAACCGAAACCGGATACCATTGGGAAAAAAGGCACCACCAGGTGCCATCATTTGGACAGCCCAATCGAAGCGCAGAATAAGGTATGCCCACGAGACCCGTATCCCAAAACCACCTCCTAACCCCATTTGACGAAAGGCATCGGGTAGGATAAATTTTGCTGAAGCCACATCAGACACATTCCGACGGTCGTACCAAATATTTCCAGCATCCAGAAAAGTGGCGAGCATATAATCGGCACCAAACAAGTTCCGTACAAAAACCTGACGATACTCTAAACTGCCTTCGAGTTTTACATCCCCACCAAGTACACCATTCAGACCGTCTTTGGCCGAAGTTGCCGAACCCGGCCCCAACTCGCCCAGTCCCCAAGCACGTAAACTTGAGCTTCCACCAATAAAAAACCGCCGTTCATAGGGCACCTCGGCACGCCGACAATCTTGTGCATTGGGGTTTACGGCTGATTCGCCGCACCGGGTATTGAGGGCACTTTCCACATGTCCACCCATAGGAAAGGCCCAACCTGCAGAAACTTTCCAAGCCAATGTACCGAAATTTCCCCTCGGCTCGTATTTCCTGAAATCCAAGTTAAAACGGGCATATTGACGGTATGCCAAGCTACTTCCGCTCCCCACACCGGGCAACGTACCTTCCAGAATACTAGGCGTAATCACAAAACGGTCTAATAAAAACGGCAAATTTCCGCCAATTTCCGCCCCAAATTCACTAGAATACCCTTTATCGCGTCTAAGAGGATCCGCATTTCCACCACGGATGGCATAACGAAATGCGTTATTGACCTTACGAACGGTATAGTCTTCTACCGCACGCTGGTATTGGATAGGATCGGTGATGAGGCTCAGAAACAATTCTTCGAAGCCTTCCGCGGGTTTGGGGTCACTAAAGGAAAAATCGAAGAGGTTCAACGTAGAAGTAATGGCGCGGTTGTGCCGAAAATCTAACTGGTACAACAAAGAGGCACGGTCACGTGTCAGCTTGATCACTTCTCGTTTCTCGTGCAAAAAATTAAGTTGGATACGGGTGGATGCACTATAAAAGGGGACCCCAAACAGTGGACCCAACCAAGAAACCCTTCGTCTTAGGTAGGGGAAGCTCCAACCAAAAGCCGCATCATATTGTGTAGAACGGCTAAAATTACCCGATTGGCTATTGGTTGAAAGGGTAAATCCGCGTTCTAAGGTTCCGGAGGCGGAGAGGCGTAGCCGCATCTTTTCACCTTGTCCCCACACATTTAAATCCGATACCGAAGCTCCTGTCCCCAAACCAATTTCATCACTGGTATTGGTATTGAACCGCTGCAACAAAGAACCATCCCAATTAACCTCGAACCGTGGGCGGGTGCGTAAATCCACCTCTATCGGAACATACGTATGGCTGCCATGTGTTTTACTTGAAGCATACGCCGGAAGAAAATTGGTAAAAGGAAAAAGTCCCGTCTGCTCTAAGAGCAATTTGGTTTGCAGTAACTTGGATTGATTGTACCATTCGCCCGGTGTAAACTGCATCAAGGCATTAAGTAAATGCGGATTCAGGGACGCTTCGCCCTTTCGGGTAGCGGTCACATGAAGGCGGGGTTGGTCTTCCCGCTCGAGCCACTGCAGCGTGTCGCGTTGCGTCGCGCTGCCATCCGGGCCATTTACCCTGAATCGGATCTCGCCCATCCGATAGCGTTTGCCCATACCAACCAACATAGAAACGTCAAAAGAGTCTGTCCGTACTGGCGTTACAATCACCCGGATAGAGTCACGGGTGATTTCTGGGTATCCTTCATCTTGCAAAAACGTGATGATACGCCTGCGTTCTTCGTAAAGTTTGGGTTCAATGTAGCGTTGTCCGGCTCCATCAAACGTAAAAGCCGCAATCGGCGTTTTTCCGGCACCGAGCAGCGACTCCGAGAGTAGGCGAGACTGCTGGTCTGAGGTTAATTTCTCTAATCCCAGATACCGGAAATTTCGGATAAACGTTGGAGTTCCTAGAGTAATGGTGAATTGCACGACGACCTGAGAGGAGTCCGGATTGTTTTTACGAATCCGTGGCGTTACAATGGCAGCCCGATATCCTTGTTGTCTAAAGAACAGCCGGAGTCGGTCGGCGTCTTTTTCCACCACCACCAGATCTAAATAAGCGGGTTTCTCGCCGCTTTTGATGATCCCTTCCTTGAGACGATGTGGGAGGCTACTTTTGGTCCCCCAGCGATAAATCCACAACCAAGGAGTAATACGGGGTATTCCGAATAACTTTCGGTTCACCTCCGTATTGACCAATGGAAGAAGTTGAGACTCGGCATTAAAGAGTGACTGGCCTGTAATTTCGATGGAAGCGACGATGGGGCCTGCTTGGTAGGGTGCTGATTGTGCATAACCCATTCCTGCACAAATGACCTGCACAAAAACGCAAGCACCCATTACAAAAAAGTGCCTAATGACTTTGCACCAATTGGAATACCCCTCGTACTGGTGATACATGAGGGAGGAGTTAACAGGCCCCAAGCGTTTATTCTTCTGTATAGTAGAAGTCGTCGGAACTGGTTGGGTAATCTGGCCATATTTCTTGCATGCTTTCGTAGGGCGTTTCGTCCTCTTCGAGCATATCCAGATTTTCTATAACCTCTTCCGGTGCGCCAGTTCTGGTGGCATAATCTATCAACTCTTCCTTTGTTGCAGGCCACGGTGCGTCGTTCAAATAAGAGGCTAAATCAAAAGTCCAGTACATATTTGTTGGAGGGGATTATGTTTTGGTGAAAAAAGGGATTTTAATGGGCGGGTAAGGCAGGCGGACAAATCCCTCATCATTTTCATTAAATGGTTGCCATAAGAGCCGCCTTCCCATAATAAAACGGAACGGGTGGATAGGTTCCCGTTCCGTAAAAAAAAGTAAAAATGTGTGGATCAATAATCTAAAGTAGCGGATTCGCCCTCGGCGCCCTTGATGGCTTCTTTCAGGGTTGCAGGTGACATACTGGGCGCGATAAAGTCCATCGGATTGAATTTTTGTTGTCCATCGGCACTTTGTACTTCGTAATGAAGGTGAGGCCCAGTTGAACTGCCCGAATTTCCGGTATAGGCAATGAGTTGGCCACGCTTTACGGTTTGTCCCGACGAAACCACATATCGGGAGAGGTGGGCATACAAGGTCGCATAACCACTGTCTCCATGCTTAATCACCACAGTATGACCATATCCACCTTTCGTGGCGGCAAAGTCAACCGTTCCATTTGCAGGCGCATAGACGGGTGTACCAATGGGGACCACAATATCCACCCCCTCGTGCATTCTACGGGTGCGGGCAATAGGGTGAATGCGGTAGCCAAATCCAGATGTAAAACGTCCACCTTCTACCGGAACCATAATGGGTTTATGCGCCAAGTCTGCATTTTTGGTACGGGCAATAGTGATTAATTCCCGGTAGGAAGAACCTTGGAGGTTCATTTGGCGTTCCAACTTATCTAAGGTGGTATTCATTCTTCGTAGCAGCCCTCCTGTCTCGTTCGAGTATCCATCGAAGGCTTCATAGGTGTCGGTACCGCCCACTCCTACATCACGCACATCCTTGGAGATCGGATCTACCTGCAAGACTACACGGTAAAGTTCACTGTCTTTTTGATAGAGTTCGTCCAATTTATCAAAGACCGCATCCACCCGTTTTTCGGTCTGGCCCAATTGTGCACGTAGGGCTTCGTTCTCACTCTTCAGTTGATACTCTTTCGCAGAGCCACCTCCGAGGCCACTAAATAGCCAAATTCCGGCGGCGATTAAAACGGTGGCCACCCCAACGGTTATCGCACCCCAACGAAGAGGGTTACGCTGTACCGGAGCCGCTTCCACGAACGACATGGTTTCGTGGTCGTAATAATAATACTTGTTATCAGACATGATATAATGTTTTGGACACGTTTGAAGGTGTAATTAGAGGGGGCGTGTCATCAAATACCGACAAAAACAAGTCGGTTGGCCGCTGAGAGGGTGGGATAATAAGGGGTGGTGAAGGTAGCCTTTTCTCTCAAACGTAATAAATATAAGGGCAAGAAGCCGATGTGTCAATCAATCTTCGATTAACACCGATAGATGCCCTGATTTTTCGCAAACAGATCAAGGGAGGCGATGCAACACAACATGTGCAATACAGGAACTGACCCAAGGCTTTGCAACAGACCAGCAGACAACGTCTTACGGATCGGCACGTTTCCCCTTGACCTCGTAGGTCTGTTCGATTTCCACGACGGTCATATTGCCATTCAGGACGTTATTTTCGGCTGAACCTGTAAATTTTACAGAAAACGTTTGCCCGTCCGCCACTGTAACCGAAGCCGAAAAGGTAAACGTATTGCCCTTTGCCACGAGGTCTTTCACTGGGACCGTTTCCAGAAAGGCATCGTTGGCCAAGGTCGCTTGGCCGTCTTTCCCGATGGTGAGAACGCCCGAAAGGTCACCTTGTGGGGTATTATAAATGGTATAAGTCCATTTTCCGGGTAGGTCTCCCAGGTTGAGTGGGCGCTTGGCTACAACCTCGAAGTCCCGACCCATCTCCATAACCTCCAGTTTGCCTTCCAAGCCCCCCTCCTTAAGCATCCCCCAGAACTTACAGTTAAAGGTATAGCCATTGGCCAGAGAAACTTTGGTAGAGAATGTCAACCCATTGTCGGTAATGGAATAACCATTAATTTGGGCAGGCGTCAGGAATGAGTCGTTCGTTAGTTGTCCCTTTCCATCAGGCTCAATGGTCAACTGGCCAGCCATATCACCATCGGGCGTGTCCAGGATGGTATAGTTCCACACTCCCAGATAAGGGTTTGTACTGGGCGGCGTAGGGGTATTGTTTTGTGCTTTGGCATGGCTCCCTATCAAAAGAAAAGCACATAAGAAAACATAAAATTTCATACTATTAAGCATCTGATTGATATTTTTTCGTAAATATTTAAAATTTATCGGCTTCTATATAGGCATTAATGACCGCCCATTCGCCCGCCTTGTCGGGCATAGCATTGCCATGTTCCATTCCCAGAACCCCCCGAAAGCCTTTTTTGTAGATAAACTCGAACACCTTCCTGTAGTTGATTTCGCCCGTGCCGGGTTCGTTGCGTCCTGGATTATCACCAATCTGGAAATACGCAATTTCGTCCCAACACTTTTCGATATTTGGGATTAGGTTGCCTTCGGTAATTTGTTGGTGGTAGATATCGAATAAGATTTTACACGATGGGCTATTGACGGCCTTACACACCAAATAAGCTTGTGGAGACCGACTCAGGAAGAGGCCCGGATGGTCTCGATACGGATTAAGGGGTTCGAGTACCATAACCAGGCCGTGCGGCGCCAAAATTTCGGAGGCACGCCGAAGGGTCTCTACCACATTGGCCGTCTGGTAATCTAAGGCCAGCCGCTTGTCTAATGCGCCAGGCACGACTGTCATCCATTTGGCATTACAACGTTTGGCTACCTCCACCGATTCTCGGATTTCAGCGAGAAACTGATCCCGCTTAACCGGATCTCCAGAGGCTAAATTGGCCTCATTCCAAGCGATGTTGTGTGCCACAAAAACACCCATCGTCATGCCCAACTGGGCCAAGAGGTTGCCAATAGCCTGTTGTTGCTCTATAGGGCGACCCCGCATCCCATTGTCCTCGAAGGCCGTAAAGCCTGTTTCGGCCATAAAGCGCAGTTGGTCTAAAATGTCTTTTCCGCCATAATGCCTGAACATCCCATCGTGGGGCGCATAATGATGTTTAAACGTGTATTTTCCGACCTCGGTGCGTCCTTCCGCAGAAAGGGGAAGAGGAAGTCCTGCTGCGGCTACGCCAAGCGCACCGGTTTGGATAAAATTTCTTCGGTTCATAATGCTTCCGGGCTATTGTTTAAAAAGGCTCAGGGCTTAGATTCAAAAAAATGGCCATATGCCGGACGATTGATTTTGGTAATGCCCGGATGGGCGACAGGCGCGACCGGGACATCCCCAAAGACCAATTGGGCAGGAGACAAGTCCTGATCGGCATTTAAGAGTTCGTCCCAAGTAATCAGACTCCCTGTATAAGCCGCTTCGCGTCCCATAATGGCCGAGAGGTTACTTTCTGCTACTTGTTTTGCCTCATTGATTAGATTTCCGCTTCGGATGGCTTTCACTAGGTTGGTGTGTTCGTTTACGTATGGGTTTACGTCGGGCCCTGTTCCCTTATACCGCCACGATTGTGCCCCACGAATGCTGTCTTTGGCATTGCTCGTGCCCTTCGTCCCATAGAAAAATTCGCTCACATTAGACTCGGTTCCATCCTGTTGGCGGCACATCGAAAGGATTTTTACGCCATTGGCATATTCAAATTCGATTGCAAAATGATCAAAAATATGTCCATATGCCGGATCTACACGTACTTGACGTCCTCCCATACCGATGGCTTTTACAGGGTGGCCCTTCATTACCCAGTTTGCGACATCTATATTATGAATGTGTTGCTCTACGATGTGGTCGCCAGAAGTCCAGGTGAAGTATAACCAGTTGCGGATTTGCCACTCCATGTCGCTCATACCCGGTTTACGGTCGTACTTCCACAAACCACCCTGATTCCAATACACCTGCCCGGTCACAATATCACCGATGGCATTGTCATGCAGCCGTTGAATGGTCTCAACATACTTCGGATCATGACGACGTTGGGTTCCGGCCACCACGCAAAGTTTTTTCTGTACCGAAAGCGTTGCCGCAGCCAACACCTTTCGAATGCCGGCAGGATCCACCGCAACAGGTTTCTCCATGAAAATATGTTTTCCCGCATTAACCGCTGCCTCAAAGTGCGTGGGACGAAACCCGGGAGGTGATGCCAAAATGACAACATCTACACCAGAAGCCAAAACTTTTTCATAGGCATCAAAACCCGTAAATTTACGTGTGTCTGATACTTGTAACTTGTCGCCAACATGCTGTTTTAGTTGGGTATAAGCGTTGTCTAAGCGATCTTCAAAGAGATCCCCCATTGCCCATATGACGATGCCTTCGGATCCGGCGACACAGTCTCGGGCTGCACCTGTGCCACGTCCGCCACAGCCAATGAGGCCCACTTTTAGGGTTTCGGCCACGTTGGCCCATGCAAAATGACCGGAAACCATTAGTCCAGCAGTGGCCATGGTCGAGGTTTTTAGGAAATCACGTCGGGTATTGTTCATGGTTAAGGTGAGTTATATGAAAAGGGGCAGAAAGGCTCATGTTTGCTTATTCTTCCATCGCAAGCCGGAGTCCGACGTAAGAGGCGTCGGAAAGCCACCAACGGCTTTTAGGCAGTTGCGGATCAGTCATGTTCCATTCAGGGGTTTGTGGGGCACGTGTGGTACAAGAAACTGTTGCAGCATCATCTAAATAATGACCGCCTTTGGTAAAGGGTACTTCTGCATCCGATTGTACCCACTCGGCCACATTACCGAAGAGGTCTGATAGACCCACTTCATTGGCCGGTTTGGCCCCCACTTTCCGCAATTTGTCGTCCGAGTTTTCCCAAACCCACCCTTCATCGGTCACTACCACATTCGGTTTACGACCTTTTGCACAGACGTATTCCCATTCTGGTTCCATTAATAGGCGAAATTTCTTTCCGGTTTTGGCTGAAAGCCATTTGGTAAACATATTGGCATGGTAATACGACATGGCCGAGGCCGGAAAACCAAGGTGGCCAAAAACGCGGCCCGGCAACACATAAGGCTTGCTGGGGCGGGCTACTGCTGCCACCTCCGGTGAAGGGCTGGTGTTTTTAAGGTCTAATCCATACACAAAGACATCAAATAGGTCCCAAGTGACTTCGGTTTGCGAAACCCAAAGGACTTTGTCAAGAGAACGGACAACAGACGCCCCATCCAATTGGATCGTGACCTGACCTTGTGGTATCTTTACCATGTCGAAGGCAACCACCGTACCGGCTATACGGATGGTTTGTACCTCCGGTGTTTGTTGACTCCACGCTAAACGCGCTCCGAAAATGCACATTAAAAGGATGCTTATCATCAGTCTGTTCTTCATATGGGTAGGGTGTGGTACAGGAAACGAAGCACGGGTAAAGAAAACGTTAAAGAGGTTTGAATTTAGGCAACACCACCTTGGGATGCAAGTACGGATTGTATTGTTTTCTGAGGATGAAGCCTTGGCGATAACTAATGCACGTCGGGCATTTGTAGAAATAGACCGCTTGGATGCTATTTTCAGCGATTATCGCGTGGATAGTGAATTGAATATATTGGTACGGCAAGCGGTAGATTCGGCACGGGTGGTAAGCCCTGAACTGTTTTCGGTATTGACGCGGGCGCAAGAAATGGCCGCTTGGTCGGGCGGAGCCTTCGACGTAACGGTGGGGCCGCTTTCCCAATTATGGCGAAAAGCACGCCGTTTGCAAACGCGACCACCTGCCGATGAATTGGAAGTAGCCAAGCAAAAAACAGGGTGGCGGCTTATAAAGTTGTCTCCTACATCAGGCAAAGTCCAATTACTACGTCAGGGCCTTCAATTAGACTTAGGTGGTATTGCGAAGGGCTTTATTGCCGAGGCTGCCTTGAATGCGTTACGAAAAGCCGGATGCCCCCGTGCAATGGTGGAAATCGGGGGCGAGGTGGCCATTGGTGCGCCTCCTCCAGATACCAAAGGCTGGTGGGTAAACCTTCCGAATGACACCCAAAAACCGCTGCATCTTCTACGAGGGGTGACGGTTTCCACAAGTGGTGATACCGAACAATTTGTGGAACTTAATGGCGTGCGGTATTCGCATATTCTGGATCCGCGAACAGGTTTGGGGCTAACCTCCCGCATCAGCGTTACCGTAATTGCCTCGGATGGTGCATTGGCCGATGCCCTCTCTACCACGCTTTCCGTTTTGGGTGAACAAGCCATCCCCGCCGCCCGAAAACGCTTTAAAGGCATACAGATCTTTTTTCGAAGGGCCACCGGATGAGTTGAAAATCTATTGACTTCCTTTATTAATTAACATTCCCCCCTCCGATTCGGAAATAGTATTTTTTTGATTGCTTGCCCATCAGATTAATAGTCTTAGTTTTTTGTATTATCTAAATTCAATATAATATGCTTTGCATGTCTTTAATATAGTACATGAATGCCTGTCATGAGGATGAAAAGCCATCTGGCGGTTGGGTTTTTTACTTGTTTGTTCACCTGATTGGGGGGCGTCTCGTTCTCTTTGCTCAGCTGACTTCGTTACCCGGTACTCGAACTCAACAAGCATTTGGTGGTCGGGTAGCTTGCCAGTATCTCAGTGGTTTGTTGCAAGGATAAACCGACCTTTTGTCGCAGTTTGCGCCTCAAACGCAAGGTCACGATCTCCTTGCAAGGCTCAGCTTTTGCCCATATGAAAGGTTCTTTCGCGATACAATTTCGTGCAACCGTAGTCATAAACCGAATCTAATGCCCGCCCCAACACCTTGTCATTTAGCCCCAACACCTTGTCATTTAGCCCCAACACCTTGTCATTTAGATGATTAGCCGAGATATTAGGCCCCAAAAGTATGTCAATAGGCAGGTTTTCAAAGAACTTACTTGTCATATACAATGTCCACTGACTAAAGCATAAACCATTGATAATCATGACTTTAACAGCCCATGCTGCTATAGGGTGACGGTCGCGGGTCTCTTGGATAATCGCCGAATCTATTACCTATGCCGAGTTCGTCTATCATGCTGGCCATCATTCCCAAGTGGCCAAGATTTTTAGCGGTTATTGTTGTTCCCATCAGCCTAGAAAAATACCAAAATACAACGTCCAGAGGTGGGGAATGTCTGCTGTATGTATCGGCCCGGCCCTGCACGTTTTGACCCGCTTTATCGTCGTGCCAAAGCCGTTTTTGATCCATTACCATGCGGAAAAAGTAGCCACTCCATGTAAGCAACTTACCTAAAACCGCCACCACGCCTTGACACGGGGTATTTTCCGGGGCGTTACATCCACCTGAAAAACATTGTATTGATTGGGCTTCAGGTGGCGGATACGGAGGCGGAGTTGGGTACTCGCTTCGTTAATGATGGCAAAATCTTTACCCGCTACCAATTCCGTTTTTACCCCTTTCATGGTCTCTATCAGGTTTTCCATACGCATGGTTTCTGGCCGGATGGTGATGCGCTGGTTGTCGGCATCATAGGGCCGAGGCAACCAGATGTACAACGCGAGGCTATCTATTGCCAAGTTGGAGTCGTTCGAGATTTGTACCACAAATCGTTCATCACTGGTTTGTCGAATAGTGGTGCGTACCCGTTCGCGGGCATTCATCCATGTGGCCAACCGCAGGCCACTTGCAAACCAAAACCGCTTCGCCTGCATCGTCCTGATGGCCCCACGGACGCCGCTTAGGAATCCATTGTTTTCCAAGTCGGAGGTACGGAACAAAACCGGATATAGCCCGCCATCCATCCGGATGCGCTCGGCTTCGGAGAGCAAGCCACTTTCCACACCCAACGCACCGCGTGCTCCGGCCAGCAGGGTTTCGGTTCCTGTTCTACCCGATTTATACACCTGCACCAATTTGGCAAAAGGCTTTTCAGGGCCAATCGGTTGCAGGCTCCGGTCGGACGCAGCAGAAACGGTATAACGATAGCCCGCTTCTTGCACAGCCGACAAATTCCCTAAGCTCGGCATGTGTGGAAAAAAAACCCCCCAGACGGGTTGTTTAGAAGTTTTTGTTTCCAATTCAGATTTTTTAGGGCCCAACAATGCCTGAATTGCTCTTGGATTTTCGGCATTGTCCCACAAACCAATATCGCCCATTTGGTGGAGGTTATTCAGGAAGTCCTTTGGCATGCGGAGGTCGTTTGCATCCAAAAAATAAGTTCCGCGCACGTTTTCGCCAGCAAGTACGTCTTGCATATACGACAACTTCAGCGGGCTGTCATCGGCAATGGTCATTACGGATGCCGCTGCTTCGTACCCAAACGGCCAGACTGAGGCCCAGGCAACGGGTTTTCGGGTAAGCCAATCTATTATGTTATTGAACAGATACTCCAATACTTTGGCGTCTCTGGGATCAAAACCGAGTTGTTTGTCTTTGCCTCCCATTGCAGCCAATTCGTGGCCTATATATACAAAACGTCCGCTTCCATAGGTTCCAATGACCATTCCGGCAGATTCTTCTATGGCAACACGGGCTGGACGGTCTTCCAACTGATGGTCATACCAATACCCGGCAATTGTTGTTTGTTTTCGCACCGACCGAAACATAATGGGGCGGTCATAGGTCCCCACCCGAATGCGATAACCTGCGGGAATACCGTGGGTTACTGGCGTTTCTGGCCGGACGGTAAAATTACGAAAACCTTTCTCGGAACCAGGCAAAATACGAGGCTTTGCTGGATTTCCACCCGCCCATTCATAGCGCGTAACCGAGACTGATGGAATGCGCGTGCGTTTACCTTTATTATTGACTTGTACCGAGGTAAAGGTATCTGCAACCACATAGTCTTTTGCCAGTCCATCAGGCAGTTGAGACGAAACCCATTTATAACCATCCAATTCTTTCAAAGAGGTGCTTTGTGCATTCGGAAAAATTATTGCATCCACAGATTTCAGGTATAAACCGGGCTTAGTCCGTCCGGAAATCATTTCCTGCGTCACCCGATGACTTGCCGCACCCGGCGCAACAAACCCCGAAATATTGATGCCAAACAAGTCTTCCATAAACCCCCAGCCACGCCAAGAACCATCTGGCTTATACAAACCCAGCGCCCAAGTTGCCACCACCGTTCCACCATTGTTCATGAAACGCCTGATTTGTGCGGCCTCATTATCGCTCAATGCCCGCACCGAAGGCAAGATCAGCATTTCCCATCTTGGGTTTCCCTCCTTATCCATCAATTGTCCGTCTTCAATGTTCTCATCCGTAAGCGGATAAGCCCCTTGGTTGCGTATCTGAAGCAGGTGTTGCCATTGGGCAACCGTGGTATCGCGCCACCGAAGACCAGAACCATTAAATTGAAGGATATTATGAACCTGTGCTGTATAGTCGCTTTTGAGAATGGCTACACGTAGAGGTGGGCGCCGCACTGGGAGCAGCCTTTTCAGGTCCGATGGCCCTCCAATGGTACTTTCAATCAACTGAAAAAAAACAAAACCGCCTGCAATCACAAAAAAAAGCGAGAACAAAACCAACCACAACAAATTGATGCGTGCAGGGCGATACAGCATAGGGCAAATGATCTACAATTTCAGTTCCATTCAGGCTTTTCATCCCGACGCGGAGGTATAGATGGAGGCGGGGGAGTATGGGGCATCGGTTGAGGCTTAGCAGGAGGCGGTGTCGTCTTTTTCTTAGGTACAGGTCGCGTAATGGTCATACGTGGCCGCATGGCAGAAAGCTCTACTGGAACCATAAAGAGAAGGTTATTGGACGGTATTAACGGAGAAACATCCTGAACATCCGATAAACCAATAGATTCCAATACCAAGGGTTCTGGCCCTACCAGATCTTCAAATGCATGCAAACTGCCCGCCGAGTCGCCGCCTGAATAAACGCCGTCTCCGGTCTGCGGCTCTGGACTCACACTTAAAACAGGCGGCGTAAAGACCTCGTCTATGCTCCGTTCCGTTGTAGGCATATCTGGCAACATTACTTGAGGGATGTTCCTTATCTCCGATACCGATGTTTCCTGAGGTGCGGTTATGCTTTCCTTTTTGTCTGCTGTATGCTCGCCGAGTTCTGTTTTACTGCTGGATAGCCCCATTTTTTCTTTAATTTCAGGCTGTTTATTTTCCGGCATCTCTCCAACCATTGTTTCTGAAACAGGCTCGCGAGGAATGTTTTCGGAAACGGGCGTTTCTGTAGCCTTACGCTCTCCAGTTGGAGGCTCCAACATGGTGACGGTGAAAGGTGTTTTCTCTTTTTTGGGTACGGGTGTCTCGGTTGTTGGGTGCTCGTTTTGAGAAGCGAGGGCTTTGTGCAGCGTCTTCGTAATGGCCTTGGGCGTAACCGGAACGGGCGGTGGAACGGTTGGTTTCACCGTAGTCGTCGTTGCGGCTTCGGTCAGTACATAGGGCTTGGGAGGCCCAATCTGACGAAGTGCCTCTTCATCTTTGCGCGCCTGACGCTCGCGGATACGGTGGAGCCAGTACTGTACAAAACTGAAAATCAGTGTTCCCAGCATCAGTACCAGAATAATGGTCGTAATGATTGTCAGACTTTGGGCTTCCATAGCAGTAAAACAGATTGAATGGTGGGCACACGCAAGAACCGTTGTTCCATTTTTTATGTATCGCCAATCCGTTTTTTGGTTCCGTCAAAAACAGGCTAAAGGCGATTTAAGTTTTATGAATATAACTTTTTACGTCACATACATTGCGGTCATCTTTGTATTAAAGGACGCCCTCGTACATGTTTGGAACGTATAGTTCTTAAATTGCAAACAGTGTGCCCAAAACCCAATATTCACCGTGTTTTTTTAAGTAGGTATCAAACATCCTCCTAAAATGGTGATTCATGGTGAATATATCCCTTTCCAGAATACCCGAAAATGCCAGACAGTGCATGCGCCAAAACCCTATAAGCGGGCACCAATGCGTTCCAATTTGCCCCATCCCATCCGAATACCCAATAGCTCCTCGATGGTTGCTAATATTTTACAAATATCTATCACCAACACGAAGAAGATGCGATAAAAAATAGCATACCATACCAGCCGAATCTCTTCCTTCTCGGCTGCAACGGCACAAAGGGCCATCGCCATATCCAACAAAGTGAGACCCAACCACCAATAGAGCAAATAATAGGCAATGCTATAGGCAAACGCCACATAGATAAAATAGACCGTTGCAAATACATTCGCGAATGGCCAGACAAAAGCCTCGAAGATCACCAACCACATTTGCAACCATGCACCAAAATTAGACCATTTCTGATGACGGTTTTTGCGAATCGCTTGCAGGATACCCCGTGTCCAGCGATAACGTTGCTTCATGAGGGAGGAAATGGTATTGGGCGCTTCCGTCCAAGAAATGGCCATTGGCTCATAAACCACTCGCCAACCCTGTCGTAACATCTTCAGGGTGATGTCGCAGTCTTCGGCAAAAGTGTCGGAACTATACCAGCCTACTTTTTCGATGGTGGCTTTCCGGAAAAGTCCAACCGGACCAGGTACGATGTTTACTAGCTTAAAAAAACTTTGGGCCGTTCGGGTCAGGTTTAACCCTTCCACATATTCCAACGCCTGAAAAGTAGTCCACCATGTATTGCGGTTTAGGACTTTAACATTTCCGGCTACAGCCCCAATTTTAGGATCCTCCATATGTCGGATGGCCATGCGTAGGGTCTCTGGTGCAAGATTGGAATCGCCGTCTGCACAGAGGACAAAATCATACTTCGCAACCTGTATTCCGGCATTCAGGGCCGAAGCTTTTCCGCCATTTGGTTTTGTAACAAGCCGCAGTGTCGCATTTCCGTGTTTTCCCAAGACACGTTCTACGATTCGGGCAGTATTGTCTCGCGACCCATCATCCACAATGATGACTTCATATTCGGGATAATCCAGCGATAACAATGAAAGTAGGGTTTGGCGGATGAGTTTTTCTTCGTTATAGGCGGGCACCACTACTGAAATGGGTGGCATAAAGGTACTTCGCTTTTGACCGTATCGGAACGTATAGCGGATCATATAGAGCAGCGCAAACAGCATCTGAAAAGCATAACGCGCCACTACAACCAACAAAAAAACCACCAACACATATGTAGATGCCTGTACGACCAAGCCAGACCAAGTGAGCACTGCTTGATCGGCAAACAACCGATACCCCAAAACAGGTAAGATAGGATTCTGAATCAACAAAAATAGAACCACCACCACCACGACCAAGGCTAATACCATAAACCCAAACCACCATACAGAAGGCCGCTCAGGCTTAAGGGGTTCGTATTGCGGAACCACCAATGGATCAAAAGCCGTATAGACCAACTCCGGCGGTGGACCGGGAGGACGCTTCGGAGATAAAGGCTTTTCGGAGGATGGTGGTTTCATCTGATCTTGCGGTGGAATAAAAAAGGCAGACTTTAAGGGTCTGCCTGGTTTCGATTTTGAACTTAATGGCAGGGGAGGCCCTGAAGACCCACGCCTCAGAGTGTCCAATAGAAATTAACACCGCCTACCAAAATCTGATAGGTATTATATGGGTTTGTTTCCAGTTTATTTCGATAGCGGAAAGACTGGGTAATACGCCCCATCAGGCCAATTCCAATATTCGGAGCAAACTTATAGATAACATCCAATTCGCCACGTCCGAAGGCAAAGTCGTTATTTAACAACATCCCCGGTCCTACTTTAAAGCGGAGGTAATACTTTTCCGCCATCTCTCGTTCATGCAAGAGCCATGCCATAACTTCTTGGTACGACCAATTTGTGGGCGAAAAATAGAAGTTCACCTTATTATCGTAGTTGATGGTATAGTAGCTGGCCCCAATCCATGAGTTGCGAAAGGTCTTATATCCCAAATCGCCACCAATAGACATACCTTTGTTTTCGCCAAACTTGTCTTTTACCACATTGTAATGATAAGAAGCATTAAATAGTAACTTCTGGCCATATGGCGTACCCAAGTCGCCACCAATTTGGTTTAATACCAACTCATTTTGGGCGCCCGCCGGAGACCAAAGCGCAGTTGCACCTTCCTGACGTTCTGCTCCCAGTGATAGACGAAAAACATTTTTTGTTTGGTGATAATAACGGAGTGCCCCAAAAGGTGCCGTCCGACCACCTGCATAATCCACAATACCACCTTCTGCTGCAATACGATTGGTATAGTTATGTCCATAAAAACGATAAGGCTCCGGCTTGGTAAGGTCAATAAAAGCCCCAAGAGAGACTTGGTTGTACCACGTATCACCATAACCTAAAGGCTTATCCCCGTCAGGATTTTTCACAGGATCGCTGATACCTGGCCGCGACTGGAAGGCCGTCCCTTTGTTTCCGCCCGAAGTAAAACCTGCGGTCAGAACTACCGGAATCGGGAGTGTGATCTGAGAACTGACCCCCATCGCAAGAGCATCGTAGTTCGTTTCAAAGCCCTTGGCGCTGATACCACGTACAAAAGGAATCAGCAGAGCGGCATAATTATAAGATCCACTTTTGCCAACGCCCGGTGTGGCCCATGTGATGCGCTGGCGTAAATCTGGGTCATCCGGCGAAAGTGCCAAGGCCATATTGTAGGCTTCACGAGACTTCCCAAACCATCGGGCTTTTGCATACGCATCCCCCAATAAGCGGTAAGCCCCTGTACTTTTATGACCACGGTCCATCAATTCTTCCAAAACGGCAATCGTTCCCGCAAAGTCATTCATGTCGTAGCGTAGCTGGGCAACGCGCAGTACCAATGCTTGGTCATATTCTTCAACCAAGGCCCGTTGTAGTACCCCAATGGCCGATTCGGGGTCTCCGCCGTCTGCAATGGCATTCGCCATTTCTGCAAGGATTTCTTTTTTAACCGGGCCACCTTTGCGGAAGTACATCTCGAAAGCATCTGCGGCATCAAAGTATTTTTGTTCGCGATACAACTGCCGTGCCCGCTCCAAGTCTGCACTATATCGTGCAGCGGCCCCGAAACCCACACGTCCCGTGCGCTTACTTTCGGCAATTAGGGCATCTAATTGTTCTAGGCGGCCATTAAAGCCGGAGCCTACACAGGTTTGCGCCCGACGTGCATACTGGTCGGCCTCGTCGAGTTTGCCCTGATACACCTTGAGGAGCGACATGTTGGCAAGAATATCCACATTACAAGACTCTCGTTGAAGGGACTCGTTCAGGTATTGCTCGGTACGGTCAGTAACTTTGCCACTAAATAATGTGATAGAAGCATATAGATTTTTGTACTTCAAACTGGAGGGCCGCGCCGCAATCAATGCTTCCACTTCTGGTAGCGCCATGTCATACTTCTCCATAGACATCAATAAGTCTGCATATTCAAACCGCAATTCGGGATCACTGCTCACCGTAAGGGCCCGTTGATAGGTCGTGATTGCAGCATCGCGGTTCCCACTTACCGCTTGGAAGTAGGCCAATTCCCGCAGTGCTTGTCCGTCTCTGGGATTAGCATTGGCCTTAGATTGAAGCTGGGCAATTTTTTGTGCTGTTAGGCTTGCTTTACGGGAAGCCATGTCATTTTTCCGACGGAGGTACTCTGGGTCTTGCGCATTTACATAGCGTTGCCCTTCCAAGAACTCTTCGGCTTCATAAAACCGACCAGCCTGCATCAAGGCATCTACCAATTCGTAGCGGGTTTTGCTGTCATTAGGCGTCACCCGCACTTTGTAGGTGAGGCGGTCTATTGGGAAAAGCAGCGAACGTCCCTTCGCGCGAACAAAGTAGTCGTCGGCCTCTATGGTGAGACGCATCCACTCGTGCTGGTTGCCATATTGTTCCCGCACCGATTGGAGCAGGTCGTAGGCATCGGCATATCGTTTTTTTCGGATAAATTGCCGGGCTTGTTCGAGAGGATCGGAGGCGGAGGCGGTATCTGTGGTGCGTTGTTGGGCCAGAACCGAATCGGCAACCGGATTGCACAGGAGCAATGCAATCACAACAAGGAAGGTATATCGCAACTTTTTCATAGCGGATGAAGCGAAATGAGCGGTGAGTTTAGGGCCGATCCATGGCGTAGGCCAAGAATTCTTCTGCCGTTTTAAAAGGTTTGCCATCTGGAACCACAATGGCGGATACGGAACGGAGCAAGTGCTCTGCCTGCTGAGGCGCCTCTTTTCGGAGTTGGCCCATCAGTTCAGTGAAGAAGGACTGAGACTCTTCCGCCCCGATATTCGTGCGCAGCATCACCAAGCGCTCGCGGTCGTGATTCACAAGCATGCTATCGGTATTGCGTAGCGCATCTGTTACCAAGTCCAGAATAAATTCAAAATCAAATGGACGAACTTTTTTGCCCTCTCCACGATCCATGCGCATGGCGATTAGGAGGAAAGAATGCCCATTTTGGTCGCGCAAACGGAATTGATGCTCCAGAACTTGCTGAAATGCTGCCCGGTCTGTATAGTCGCGAACTTCATGCTGCAACACGTCTTCCACAAGGGCTTCCTCCTCCTGTCGCAAACTGCTTAGGTTCTCGAAGGAAGGCAGGGGATTGGCCAAGGGCGTCGGAATAACCGGAGTATGGGTTATGGCTGGCGGTGGTGCCGTCACCAAAATCGGTTCTGGTTTTTGTACCGGAACGGGTGGTGGAGTTACAACATGATTGGTAGGCGCATACGCTGGCATTCGGGCAGAACTGCCAAAACGACGCGGTAATTCCGACAACCGACGCGGTGTCTGCATGGTCGGTAAAATGAATGGCTGGCCCAATGCAGGTTCAGGAGCCGGAGGCTCGGGTTCAGCAGGAACCACTGGTACAATCACTTCCGGCTCGGGAGCAGCAACGGGTTCTTCCACCACTACTGGTTGCGGTACTTCCGGCTCTGGTTCTTCAAAGGATTGTTGTAGGGCCGACTGCTCCAAAAGATAACGTTCGTTTTCCGAGACCGTTTCTGCCAAATCCCAATAATCTGCAACAGGTCCTTCGAGGTGCCCGATATTGGGGATAATCGTCAATAAACGGCGAGAGGAAGTCGGCTCTTCTTGGTCGAGGGCCACATGAATACAACCCGTTACTTGGCGAGCAATGAACTCGATGACATTACGGGCATTGTCATTGGCTGGTTCGCCGAGAGCAAACAAAAGCGTTGTGTCCACCAATTCAATGCGTTCAAGCATGTCTATGAAGGCATCCTGGAATGCCGCGAAAGACTTGAATTGTGCAAAGCGGCTGAAGTTGTCAATAATCAACCGATCCGGATTTTCCTGTGCCACCACCTGAACCAAATCCGTAATGGCCTTGTGGAGTTCCTCATCCGTCAGTTCATTTGGTTTGAACGACGGCGGAATCCGCATCAGTTTAACCAAACCATCCTCTACGGCCCCTCTCAGGTCGAAGTTTATAGAAGCGGCCTGAATGATGAGATCGCGGGGGCGTTCGGGGAAAATATAGAGACAGCGCTCTTTTTGCTTCACCCCCGTGAACGCAAATTGCAGGTTCATTAGACTACGACCTGTCCATGCTTGTCCATAGAGGAGGTAGGAACCACCCCGATACAAACCGCCCCAAGCTTCGTCAATCACATTGATGCCGGTAATAATTTTGGGCGCGTAGATACTTTGTTTTTCCATTACAAACAACCGTATGAGGTTTGGGTATTTAACGTTCTTATCCGATAACAAACGGTATGCCACCTTTCTAGATACAAAGAAAAATCCGTTCCAAAAGGGCTCGCGTCCCAATACCTACACAAAACAAAGCCTCGGAATGCCAAGATTGAAACGCAGTATCGGAATGAGATCAAAAAGTAAACAAGGGATGTGTACTTTTTAATGTAAGAAGCCGATCATGCGATTGACGAACTGATGACCGTTGGTGGCGGGACACGTCGTTTCTGTTTGCGGGTTTATGATGCAGCGCAGGGGATCATCGTTTAGTTTTGTGCCAATTAAGATTTAGTCAAACGGTTCTTTTTTTTTGCAACACAAAACAAGTCAAAACAACGATCTGAAGCAGGTGCGAGTTCAAATTCCGCGAGGCTGACGGCCTGGGTAAGGGCGGTATCACTCTTGCGTAAGGCCAACCGATTGAGTCTATTCAGCAGGTCGTATGGTATCTGTAGGATACGCCTGGGGAGGCGGTATTGCAGATTTAATACGTCGAAACGGGCTATTCTTTCGACGAATGCTTTGTTTTTTTCAAAATAGGCCATTGCGGTGGCCTTGCCGAAGATGCCCAACATCTCGACCGAATCAAAAAACGGACAGCACAATTCGGATAATTCCGCAGCCGTATATTCGCGAACATGCCAAGGATTGCGGGTGAGCGACATACGGATATTAGGCGTGGAAAGGATCAACGTTCCTCCGGGTTTTAGAACCCGTGCGCATTCCGAAACAAACAAATAATCTTCTTCTATGTGTTCAATAACCTGAAACGAGACCACTACATCAAACTGTTCTGCGGCATAGGGGAGGGGGGGGATGTTCCCTCGAAGAAATGTTACATTTTCAAGGCTTGCTGGAACAGGTGTTTCATATTTATCTATCGCATTGTAATGTATTGCTTTAGGGGCCAATTCTTGGATACCATAGCCCGTACCACTCCCCACCTCCAAAACATTTCCATGTATGTAAGGAGCGGCTTCGCGATATGCAAAAAGGTGCCTTTGAAAGATAGGATTATCAGAAGCCACCGTTGGAGAAGAGCGCTCGGCAGTCATAAATAAATATTTAATGAATTAATTGTTTTGTCGTTCTATTTCCTTGCCGCCATTGGTACAGTCTCACCGATGGCGTGGGTTCATGATACGCCACTGCAAAAATGAGACGCCCATCGGGCAATAATTTGACGTCCATATCCATCGGCGTCCAGTTTTTTTGATACTGGGGCTTGGGCGTTTCAGCAACCTGCCGGAGCCTGCCCTTCTCGTCGTAGCGGTCTATGCGCAGCCATCCTGCCCGGAGGTTCAGTACAAACAAAGAAGAATCTAAAGCGACAGCCGAAGAGGTGAGCAACGGCGGATTCCATTCATCTCCAATTAAAAATGCTCGGCTCTGCCGCAACATCGGCGAGTCGAAACCAGTCAATTTGAGCGTATCCAATCCACCATCTGGCCTCAAAAAATCCACCACTGGACGAAAACCAGAAAGGCTCATGGGTCGGTCCCCCCACATACGCAAGTTACCAGCATAGCGCCAGAATCTTTTTTTCGAGAATTTGGCACTCGGCCAACCAATACGGCCATCGGGGTTCATACGGGCCATAAAACCTTGGTAGGTGTCATCGCCGCCAGTTGCTTTGAAATAATATTGATTTTTATGGTAGAGCACATATGTCATCGGGCCTGTCGGAACGGAAACTACATGCACCTTGTTGCCGTTTTTGTAATATTCTAAGCGATTTAAGCCACGATTCAGCACCAAAACGGTATCCCCTTTAAATCCGGCCAAATACGGATATTTAAAATCAGGAGAAGCAATCTGACCAACACGTCGTCCGTTTAGGTCGTATATAAAAACACGGTTTTGCTCCACATCACTAATATAAATCTGTTCTTCAGGGCCAAAACGAACGGTTTGTGGATGGATCATTTCGTCGTTTGGGACCGATGCCGAAATCCACAGCCGTTCCAAGCGTTCAATAGGCACTTGTACCGCGATTTTGCGCGATAAAGAATCCGAAGGCATCAGATCAGAAGATTCTGAACGTCCAAAAGGACGGCAGGCACTCAGCAAACCAAGCAAGGCCAACAAGATGACGGGGCGTCTCAAGACGTGAGGCCAGAAGATTACCATATTTGATTAACGTTTTAGGGGATCATTCCAGAAAGATAGCGATATTAAGGCGCTACTATGCCGAATTGTCCATAAAACCCGATGTTTTTTCCACCGGACCAGTATTCATTTATTGAAAAACAGATAAGTTTTTCTTCGGAAGGGGTTTTTCCGGCATTGCGAAACTTTGGGGATGCACACAAATGAAGTAGCTTCTTTGTAACATTTTTTGTTACCACGTGCCCTTCATCTTATAAAACCCAATCTGCATCATGAAATTACATTATTTAGTACTGGCAATTGCCTTGATAGGGCTGCCGTCCTGCAAATCAACCCTAACAACCCCTCATAGCGGGGCCAAACCCAATCTAACACCCCAAATGCGGGTACCGGAATGGGCCAAGAACGCCGTGATTTACGAGTTGAATACCCGCCAGTTTTCAAAGGAAGGGACCTTGAAAAAAGCAGCCGAAGCCCTGCCACGTATCAAAGATTTGGGGGTGGATATTGTATGGCTTATGCCGATTTATCCGATTGCCGAAGCGCAAAAAAAATGCAATCCCGCAGAAACCACTCCTTGTCTTGGTAGCCCATATGCCGCCTATGATTTCAAAGACGTTAATCCCCAACTCGGTACACAAGCCGATTTTCGGGCGTTCGTCCAAAAAGCACATGCTCTGGGACTAAAGGTGATTTTAGACTTTATTCCCGATCATACCGGATGGGAATCCAAGTGGATGAAGGAACACCCGGAATATTTTGTACGGGTCAATGGCCAATTTACGGTTCCCATAGACCCTTTTTCCAAACAAGCTACCGACTGGACGGATGTGGCCATGCTGGACTACAACAATCCGGCATTGCGGCGTGCCATCATTGACGCCCATGAATTTTGGGTACGGGAGTTTGACGTGGATGGATTTCGGGAAGATGTGGCGGGGTTTATACCAAATGACTTTTGGGCAGAACTGCGAATTGCGTTAGACCGCATTAAACCCGTTTTTATGCTTTCGGAGTGGGGTGATATTCCCGAACACCTTACCTCTTGTTTTCAGGTGAATTATGGCTGGAAGTTCCATGTACTGATTAAAGACATTGCCAAAGGAAAGAAAAATGCGAATGATCTGATGACTTACCTTTCGGAGTTCAAGTCTAAATTTCCAAAACAGGGTTATCAGATGCATTTTACCCAAAACCACGACGAAAATACTTGGAATGGTACCGAGGGTGAGTCTTTTGGTGAAGCTGGGAATACTTTTACAGCCCTCGTCTTTACTTTTGATGGGATGCCCCTCATCTATAATGGCCAAGAAGCCTCGCTAAATAAACGCCTGTCATTTTTCCATAAAGACGAGATTGATTGGTCTGGCCCTTCGCGTGCGACCTTCTTCCAGAAATTGACCCAACTCAAACATACAAATGAAGCGTTATGGAATGGAACCGCAGGCGGAAGTGTCCAGCGCCTCGACAGCAATGACAACGCGAGCATCATGGCTTTTGTCCGTGAACAAAACGGAGACCGGGTAATGGCCGTATTTAACTTGTCCTCCAAATCACAAGAAACAACCATACAAGCGGGGAAATTTGTTGGAACCTACGGAAACGTCATGAAGGGTGGACGCCAAAACGTAGCCGCCAATCAGGTATTTACGCTGAAACCTTGGGAGTTCGTTCTGCTGTCTATGGACAAACCATAATCCCAAAATTACACACGATTTACTTGTACCACGCAGAGGCCGTCTCATAAGTATTAGAGATGGCCTTTTTTTGTGATGGTTATACCTATGTGGATAAGGAAGGGCACTCGGCCTTATTGTGGCGGCTTTTGGCGCTTAACAATATGAGCACAAGGCAACGAGAAAAGGGTTAACGCAAACAGACGTGAAATGAATACCCATATTGGCAAAAAAAAACCGCCCCGTTTTGTAGCGAGGCGATTACAACTCGTCGGGCCAAGGAACGGCTTAGACTTTTCCCATAGAGGCACGGAGGCGGTTACGAGCACGCTCCAATGCCACACGGGCCTTTTCCTTTTCAACGGGGTCTTCTGCCTTGGCTAATTGTGCAAGCGCTTTGTCCATAGAACTTTGGGCACGTGCTGCATCAATCTCACTTACGGCCTCCGCCGACTCCGCCAGTACCATCACTTTGTTGTGGTGTACCTGCACAAATCCGCCACCCGTAGTGTAGTCAATTTTATCACCCTCCGGGGTTTTGATTGAAATAACCCCCACACCCATAGCAGCCAGCATAGGGGCGTGGTTGGCCAGAATCTGAAACCCACCATCCATTCCCGGAGCAGCAATGCTGATCACATCGCCCTTAAAAACACTGCCGTTGAGTTCAACGATCTCTGTATAAAAAGTATTGGCCATTTTTGTAAAGCCCTAAATAAAGCCAGTGGTTGGCTTAAAGTGGATGAACATAGAATACGTCCGGATGTACTCATGCGGTATTATGCGGTTGCAGCCATTTTCTCGGCTGCTTCCAGCACTTCTTCGATAGCACCTTTATAGCGGAATGCTTGTTCTGGAATTTCATCCAATTCACCATTCAAAATCATTTTAAATCCTTTGATGGTGTCGTCAATTTTAACGTATTTGCCCTGCATCCCGGTGAACTGCTCGGCCACGTGGAAAGGTTGAGACATAAATTGCTGGGCTTTCCGTGCGCGGGAAACCACCAATTTATCCTCTTCCGAGAGTTCGTCCATACCCAAAATGGCAATAATGTCTTGCAATTCTTTATAGCGTTGCAGAAGCATCTTCACCCCTTGTGCCGTATTGTAGTGGTCGTCGCCCAAGACACGAGGATCCAAAATCCGAGAGGTTGAATCCAATGGGTCAATGGCCGGATAAATCCCCAACGAAGCAATTTGTCGAGAAAGCACGGTTGTGGCATCCAAGTGGGCAAAAGTCGTCGCTGGGGCCGGGTCCGTCAAGTCATCCGCAGGAACATAAACCGCCTGTACAGAAGTTACGGAACCGTTTTTCGTAGAAGTAATGCGTTCCTGCATCCTACCCATTTCGGTAGCGAGGGTGGGTTGGTACCCTACCGCAGAAGGCATACGACCCAACAAGGCCGATACCTCTGAACCCGCCTGGGTGAAACGGAAAATATTGTCCACAAAGAAAAGTACGTCTTTCCCGCCGAGATCACGGAAGTATTCGGCAATGGTCAAGCCAGTCAAGGCTACACGTGCACGCGCTCCGGGCGGCTCGTTCATCTGACCAAACACCAACGTAAGGCTACTATCGGTCAGTTCTTGCATGTCCACCTTCGAGAGATCCCAATTGCCTTCTTCCATCGAGTGTTTGAACGTATCGCCATAGCGTACTACATTAGACTCAATCATTTCGCGGAGGAGGTCGTTCCCTTCACGGGTCCGTTCGCCTACACCCGCAAACACCGAAAGTCCATCGTGGCCTTTTGCAATATTGTTGATCAACTCCATGATGAGTACGGTCTTACCCACACCTGCACCACCAAAGAGGCCAATTTTCCCCCCTTTGGCATAGGGTTCCAGCAAGTCCACCACCTTAATACCCGTCTCAAGCATTTCTACGGCAGCGGCCAACTGATCGAAAGAGGGCGGCTCGGCATGAATTGGCCGATAGTCATCGGCTTTAGGCTGTGGAAGGCCATCAATGGCGCGGCCCACAACATTGAACAAACGTCCACGGATTTCGGAACCAGTGGGTACAGAGATGGCCCGATTTAAGTTGATCACTTCGGTACCGCGTGTAAGGCCATCGGTAGATTCCATGGAAACGGCACGGACACGGTTTTCACCGAGGTGTTGCTGAACTTCAAGAACCAGATTCGTTTGCCCCGGGCGCTCAATTTCGAGGGCGTGCAAAATTTCCGGTACCTGGTTTTGCGGAAATTCCACGTCAATTACCGGACCGATGATCTGGACGACTTTTCCTTTGGCGTTGCTCATATCAAAGTGAATTATCAAGGTTGAGAAGTCTGAAGGAATGTACCCCCTTGCGAACAGCACAAGCGTGTGAACACAATGGGCATTACGCTTTTCATAAGTTTTATCAAAATAAAAAACTGCTTTTTGTTAGTGGCTGTTTATCCGTGAAATCTGTGTTTTACATCCACGAAGAATTCAGGAAGGGACATGCTAAGTGTCTATTTTGTGAAGGTTATAAGAGGTTGTTTGGTCTTTTACCAGGTTTGGCTTGGATCGGGTTTCCTATTTTGAAGTTATCACAACCCAAAACACCTTTCTTGCATCCAAGACAAACACCCACCAACCCAACACCTTTGTATGTCTGTCACGATACCCGCGGTTGAATGGATCCCGCTGAATACCCAGGAAAAAAATACGCAGCAGGACGCTCTACATGCCACCTTCGATGCCGAACAAGTTCTTCGCAAAGGACTTACCAATCGTCTTGCCCGAATCGAAGGACATGTCCGATCGGTGAGGGAAATGGTTCTTCAGGATCGGCCTTCACGGGATGTGGTCTTACAGGTACAAGCCATCAAAGCAGCCCTCAACCAATTTGCCCTCACCTTGCTTGAACATGAATTAAAGCAAGAAATGCACCTTTCCGAAGAGACACAACCACAGGTAGAAGAATTGATCCAGACCTTAAAAATGTTACTCAAACACGCCTGACAAAAGAAATTTCTATTGGTAATTCCGCGTTCTAATCTTGTGTAATGGCCTTTAAGACCGTACTTTCCTCAAATCATTCCGGAATTCATCTTCCGGATCTACTTTTCCGCCCTCCCTATGAGCCGGGGAATGATGATCTGGCCACCGATCGCCGATTTTGCCATGCTACAAGAAACTTCCCAAAACCTGTACCGCCAGCTTTTAGCAGTTTTTCCACCTGTTAAAGCCTATCCTCTTGCCACACTTGGCACATCTGCCATGCCGCCCGATATTGCACACTTTCTAGAGAAAGTCCTGCTTCACCGGGCCACCTTTGAATTGGAGCACCTCAAGAGCCCTTGGTTTCGCATGGATGCGCCCGAAATTTCTGCTCTTTTCGCTAGCCTGCGGGAAAACATGGAACACCATATACAGTTTCCGGCAGATGACTGGGCCGCTGCATTAGAAAACGCAACGGGGATTGTATTAAGTTATTTGATCCGACCGAGCCATACCTTGGCAGGGTTTGTTTTTGGCCGCCAAAGCGAGGCCCTGGCCCCAGAGGTGGTGTTACGGCGTATGCAATATTTTTTGGCTTACCCGTATTTCACAGAAATTCTTTCGGCATTCTTGGCCCGTAAAAAAAATGAGACCTTGGCCAAAGAGCGATGCTTAGACTTGTTCTCCCAGATTGATCGTCGAATGGTGGAGGGCTATGGCCCCACCCATTGGCTGAGCCTCCTTGAGCCATTGTTCGACATCTTTACTTATATCAATGCAGATGGTACGCCCTCCGTTCCAACAACCCTCTTGGCGGTATTTTTTCAGGATAAGGGTGAAGAACGTCTGTATCGTCGGCTGTTGTTCGAAGGCCAGATTCGGCAAAAAGGAACTTTAACAGCCGATGAGCTACGTACTTTTCTGAATATTGCACCACACACAGATTCTGTGACTTCGCCTGCTAATGCGGTTTTAGGCCCCGTAACCCCAAATAACGAAGAACACCTTAAACCACTCGATACGCTTGGCCCAGAACGCGATGAACCGGAGCCACCTGAAACATTGGGGTCTGAACGCGATGAGCCTACTGACGCCTTGGGACCTGAGCGTGATTCTGTCTTGCCTCTTGCCTCCGAGACCCTCACAACCATAGAGGACAATACATCCGGTAACGACCCACTACCCGTTATGCAGGAAGAAGCCGATCCCCCCAGTCCCTTTGCCCCGGAAATTGAAAACCATTCGGATATAGCGCTTCCCAGAACGAGCAAAGTTGCATTTTCTGAAGAAGGAAATACAATACCATTGCCCGATATTCCGGTGGCTCCCACATTCACTGCTAAAGAAATGGTGGATGACGAAGGAAATACCGATGACATCCCAGTACATTCCGCAGAAGAGGTATTAGCTGCCCTTATCGGAGCAACCGATTCTTCCCTAACCGTTGAAGACCCATCCGAGGTCGGGGCTTCACAAACAAACGAATTAAAGCCCATAGAAACGGTCCAGTCTGTGCCCTCAAGCGAACATTCGGCACACAAAATGGCAACGGGACCAATCAGGATGCACAACCTGCTCCGCGAAACCCTTGGTACAAGCAAGGACGGCGCCAACTCTGTCCATACCCCGCACCTTCAGTCACCCACATTGGCTTCCACATTGCGACAACCAACCGGATTGCCCCTTTGGAAGCAATTTAATCAAAAAGTGCCTTCCGAACGTGTATCAACCGGACCAACAACTTCCGACCCCAACTTAGAAGCTGCCATGCGTATAGAGCCACTTATACTGGGGTTTTTGAGTCCAGAACGGCGAACATGGTTTCTGCGCACTCTTTTCAACAATAGTCCTGCGTTCTATCTGGAATTGCTCGAAAAACTACGGCAGTGTAAAACATGGAACGAGGCTTCCGAAGTGATTGCCATCGCACTTTTCTTAAAAAACAACATAGACATTTACAGCGAGGCAGCCGTGGTCTTTACCGATACAGTCGAAACACGATTTATGCAAAATAAACGTTCTGCCTCTAATGCTTAATGGTATGTTTCTAAAGCGTTTACTAGAAAAAGAGGAACGTTTGGTCGTGGGCCTTATGAGCGGTACATCCTTAGATGGAATTGACGTTACGCTGGCCCGGATTTCTGGAAGTGGCCCCGAAATCCAAATTAATGTCCTTCATACGTTTGGAAAGGCATACCCTGATGTACTGCGCGAACGCTTGCTCCGGAATTCTCTTTCCGACAAGCCTGCCTCGGTGCGGGAAATAAGCCAATTAAATACGCTCTTACCACAGTTTTATGCCGATGCTGTGCAGGAAACCTTGAACGAAGTGGGCATTCTTTTTTCAGATTTAGACCTGATTGGCTCGCACGGACAAACCATACATCATGTCCCCAAACCCGAAATATTGATCGGGAAGTCTGTCATTTCCACTTTGCAGATCGGCGATGGCTCCTTTTTGGCGAATCTGACGGGGGTTCCTGTCGTCTGTGATTTCAGAACGGCAGATATGGCTTTGGGAGGACAAGGTGCGCCTTTGGTCCCCTATTTAGACTATGTGATGTTTTCGGACAAAAACGAAACACGTTTACTGCTCAACTTGGGCGGCATAGCCAATATCACCTCGCTCCCAAAAGGAGGTACAGCCCAAGAGGTGCGTGCATTTGATACAGGACCAGCCAATATGGTCATCAATGGCTTAGTCCAATATTTTTATGGCTTGCCTTGGGATCCGGACGGGCAATACGGGGCCACCGGAACCGTGGACGCAGCTTTGTTAAAACACTGTATGTCAGATCCGTATTTTACTGCGCCCCCACCAAAATCTACCGGACGTGAAGTCTATAATGCCACCTTTATTGAACGCCTCGTCTCAGAAAATCCACATCTTTCTCCTAATGACCTAATTGCCACGGCCACGGCCTTTACCGCAGCATCCATTTGGACGGCATATCAATCCTTTTTGGCTTCGGATTTTCCCGCCGATGTATTAATCGCTTCCGGAGGTGGCATCCACAACCAATCTTTGATGCAAATGCTGAGAACCCGGTTTGCACCCATTCGGGTTTGTACCTTAGACGACTTAGGGGTTTCCTCAGACGGAAAAGAAGCCCTTTGTTTTGCAGTCTTGGCACACGAATACTTAAACGAAGTACCTACCAACATGCCATCGGTAACAGGTGCTTCCGGGCCAACGCTTTTGGGCAAACTCTGCCTCCCTGCTCCGAAGCGATAGCGCCCTCTTATACCCCAACCCGTTCAAATATCTCATCCACAAACCTGAGGTGGTAGGCGGGGTTAAAGGCGTCTTGTATTTCCTCAGATGAAAGCGTAGCCATAATAGTACTATCCAACAACACCAATTCCTTGAATGGTTGCTCGGTTTCCCATGCCTGCATCGCCAAAGGCTGCACCGTATCGTAGGCCGTTTCGCGGGGTAGTCCTTTTTCAATCAATAAAAGCAATAAACGCTGGCTGAAGACCAATCCATGCGTCCGTGTCATGTTACGTAACATGTTTTGGGGAAACACCGTCAAGTGCTCGATCAAGTTTGCCATCCGATGCAAGGCATAGTCCAAAATAGTTGTGGCATCGGGCAAAATCACCCGCTCTGCCGCCGAGTGTGAAATGTCCCGTTCATGCCACAGTGCGACATTCTCGAAGGCAGTTATCATATAGCCACGCAACAGCCGGGCACACCCTGTAATGTTCTCGGAACCAATTGGGTTGCGCTTATGGGGCATGGCCGATGAACCTTTCTGGCCTTTCCCAAAGGCCTCCTCCACCTCTCGGACTTCACTTTTTTGGAGTCCACGAATTTCCACCGCAATTTTCTCTAAACTGGCCCCAATTAGTGCTAAAACTCCCATGTAGTGGGCATGGCGGTCCCGTTGGATCACCTGGGTAGAGATCGGAGCCGCCTCTAAGCCAAGTTCTAAGCAGGTAAAACGCTCCACATCGGGTGGAATATTGGCAAAAGTCCCCACTGCGCCCGATATTTTACCAACTTCCACCCCTTTTGCTGCTTCGAGGAACCGTACACGGTTGCGGTCTATCTCGGCCACATACAAGGCCATCTTCAACCCAAAGGTGGTGGGTTCTGCGTGAATGCCATGTGTCCGGCCCATCATCAGCGTATGCTTGTGCTCGTGTGCTTTTGCTGCCAAAACGGACCGCAAACGGTCTATTCCCGCCACTAATAATGCGTTTGCCTGCTTAAGCCGAACCCCCCATGCGGTATCCACCACATCCGAAGAAGTGAGGCCATAATGAATCCATTTTCGTGCAGAGGCTTCGCCCAAGTGCTCGCTCACTGCGCGTGTAAAGGCCACCACATCGTGTCGGGTATGGGCCTCTATTTCGTGGATTCGCTCCACCGAAAAGCCTGAGTGCGCATATAAAAAATCCACCTCTGTCTCAGGGATCACACCCAGTTTCGCCCATGCCCGACACGCAGCCAACTCTACGGCCAGCCATGCCCGGTACTGATTTTCTTCGCTCCAAAGGGCCGCCATTTGCGGACGGGTATAACGCGCAATCATGGAATTCAACAAAAAGAATTTGGAAAAAAAGGATTATTTCAGGGAGAGAGCCGTTCTATCTTCCAGTACGCTCCCATCTTCTGATAGCGGATACGGTCATGAAGTCGGCTTGGGCGGCCTTGCCAAAACTCCAATAACGTGGGTTTTATCAGATATCCGCCCCAGTGGGAGGGGCGTGTGACCAGCCCATCTGCAAATCGAACTTCCAGTTCGGCGAGACGCTCTTCAATAACCGAACGACCTTGAATGACGGTGCTTTGCTCGGAAACCCAAGCCCCTACTTTGCTCCCGAATGGCCGACTTTCAAAATATGCATCAGATTCCGCGTGGGGCACTTTTTCCACATTTCCTTCTATTCGGATCTGGCGTTCCAACTCTGGCCACCAAAAGGTAAGGGCTGCAAAAGGCCGTTCTTGCATTTCGTGCCCTTTCGCACTCTCGTAATTTGTGTAGAAAACAAATCCCCGTTCGTCCACCCCCTTTAACAGGACAATACGGGCTTTCGGAATACCGGAGGCCTGAACGGTCGAAAGGGTCATGGCATTGGGTTCAATGACCTCTGCCTGAAGGGCATCATTAAACCATTTCTTAAACTGTACCAATGGGTCGGCGTCACAATCCGCTTCCAATAACCCACCTTTCGTGTAATGGGCGCGTAAAACTGCAATATTCATGATTAAGCTGGTTTAAAGTGTAAAAAAACCATGCCAGATACGATCTTGGATTACCAGCAAGGTACAATTATTAGCGTAAAGGATCGGCGTATTCCGGACGAAAAAACGATGCTTTCGTTCATAAAAAAAGCCGCGTCCCTCTAAGAGGAATGCGGCTTGGCAAACAAAAAAGAATATGGGTTATGAATTCATCACCGTCAGGAATTCCTCATTATTGCGAGTGCCACGCATCTTGTCTAAAAGAAACGTCATGGCAGCAATAGGCTCCATATCGGCCATAAGTTTACGAAGGATCCAAACACGGTTCAGAACGGTTTCCGGAATCAGGTGTTCTTCTCGCCGCGTTCCAGATTTGATAATGTCTATGGCGGGGTAAATCCGACGGTCCGAAAGGTCGCGGTTTAGTACCAACTCCATGTTTCCAGTACCTTTAAACTCCTCAAAGATCACCTCGTCCATCCGACTTCCTGTATCAACAAGTGCGGTACCAACAATCGTCAGCGACCCCCCTTCCTCCACATTTCGGGCCGCCCCAAAAAAGCGTTTGGGCCCCCGTAGTGCACCCGCTTCTATACCACCGGAGAGGGTCTTTCCAGAGGCTGGAGCAACTGTATTGTGCGCCCGTGCCAGACGGGTAATGGAATCTAATAAGATCACTACATCTTGACCGGCTTCAATCAGCCGTTTGGCTTTTTCTAACACAATATTGCTTACCTCCACATGGCGCTCCGGATCCTCATCAAAGGTAGAAGCAATGACTTCTCCTTCTATGTGGCGGCGCATATCCGTCACTTCTTCCGGTCGTTCATCCACTAACAATACGATCAGATGGCATTCTGGATGATTGGTCGTGATGGCATTGGCAATTTGTTGCAGGAGAATCGTCTTACCACTTTTGGGTGGCGAAACAATCAGTCCACGCTGCCCTTTACCAATAGGAGCAAACAGGTCTATAATCCGGGTGCTGTAATCCGAAGCGCGGGACTCTAATTTTAGTCGTTCTTCTGGATAAAGCGGTGTCAGATAATCAAATGTGGGACGTTCTTGCAATAGCGCCGGATCACGGCCATTAATCGTATTGACCCGAATCAAGGCGAAGAAGCGTTCGCCTTCCTTTGGAGGACGGATTTCACCATCCACCGTATCACCCAGTCGTAGGCTAAACCGTTTTATCTGTGAAGGCGAAACATAGATATCATCCGGACTGGGCAGGTAGTTGTATTCTGCCGAGCGTAGAAAGCCGTAGCCATCTGGTAAGATTTCCAAAACGCCCACTTTTCGGATCATGCCTTCTAGTTCCACGCCGTTTGGGTCGAAACTCCGCATGTAATCCGGCAAGGCTTCTTTTGCCGCACGGATGCGTTCGTCTCTTCGGACGCGGTCTTCGCGGGAGTACCGTCCTGGCCTTTCCGGTCGTTGTTCTCTTTTAGGAGGTGGTACACGGTCTCGGTCACTACGGTCCCGGTCGTCTTTTTTCATCCCCCCACCTCCTCGATCGTCCCGCCGCACCATTGGTGAGCGTTCTTCGCGTTTATTGCTCCACTCTTCGCGTTTGCTCCCGCCCCAATCATCCCGTTTTTTAAAGTCGGACTGTGGCGTTCGGGGTTTGAAACGATCCTCTTGACGTGGGCGTTGTTCTTCGCGTTGTTCTCTCGGTTTTTCTTCGCGCGGACGAAAAACGCCCTCGGAACGAAAGTCCTCTCGTTCTTCAACAGGCTCTCCATTGGAAGTCGGTGGTGCAAATAATTCGGGTGTAATGGGGGGTTCCACCTCTGGAGGTGGTGGTTGATAGGAAAGAGGGTCTATTTTAACGGCTGTTTTACGAGGCCGTTTTCCGGCGCGATCTGCCGCAGGTTCACGCTCTGGTTCTTCGGCAGCCGCAAGGGCAAATGATTCCAGAATCTGATAAATCAGTTCCTGTTTGGTCATCCGATAGGTACTGGCTATGCCGAGGGTTCGGGCAATGTCTTGCAGTTCAGTAACCTTTTTTTCCTGAAGGGTTGCAATGTTCATGGATGAAACAGATCCGGAGTATCCGAATGTCTAAAGGTGGGTTTTATGGAGAAGTAGAAATATTATTCAATCAACAGAAAAAGCGCCCAACGAATATCCGATGCGAATAAAACAGACGGCTTGTCTGAAATACTACGGAGGGTGAAGGAGTGTGCTGTATATAGACTCAGGCTGAGATTATGACATACAAGTTAGGGCTTTTTCCAAAAAAAACAAAGGGTATAGTGGATATTTTTTGGTTAAATTGAAAAAAAATCATCATTTGTACCCAATTCGGCAACCACTTGATGGCTTCCAGTAACCAGTACCGATTTATTTTTCGCTGGTAGTTCTTTTAATAGATGGATGGCCTCGGCAACGGAGTCGCAAATAGTGACCGCTAATCCTTCGTCAATTAAGATGGCGGCCAATTCTTGGGCTTCATATCCTCGTGGTGGCGGGAGTCCTACAATATATACATGGGCTTTCTCCCGAACAAACATCCGCGCCATATTGGTCAGGCTTTTGTCTTTCATACAACCAAAAACCACATATAGTGCCTTAGCGGGACCGAGAAAGCGTATAAACCGCAAAGCCACTTCCAGTCCTTCCGCATTATGGGCCACATCAGCCACGACAAGTGGCTGTTGCGAACGGACTTCGCACCTTCCTCTTAAGCCAGACAAGGAGGAGACATTGGCAAGCCCTGTACGGACCGCTACTTCTGGGGCTTCCGGAAAAAGGATTTCGGCACAACAAAGGGCTAAGTGGGCATTTTCGCGTTGGTGTACACCATTTAGGGACACCATTAGGCGCTTATAGGCATGGTTGGGCGTTTGAATATCAGCTATAAAACCGTCGGGTAATAATCGGAAATTTTGAATGGCGCCGTTTAAAAAAAGTTCATGAAAACGCGCATTTTTGTGCTTGGCTTTTTGTCGGATTACCTCCAACACTTCGGGCTGCGAAGCCATTGTAAAGAGGGGGATACCCGGCTTGATAATGCCTGCTTTTTCGGCAGCAATTTTGGGAAGGGTTTTTCCTAACTGTTCGGTATGATCCCACCCAATCTGGGTGATGGCTGTTACCAAAGGCTGAATCACATTGGTGGCATCCAACCTACCGCCAAGCCCTGTCTCTATCACCGCAGCTTCCACGTCCATTTCGGCAAAAAAAACAAACGCAAGCGCTGTTGTCGCTTCAAAGAAGGAGGGTTTTTCCTCTTCAAAGAGGGGTTTCCAATGGGTTACTGCGCGGGCCATCCAATCTGATGGAGCTGGCTGACCATCTATTCGGAAGCGCTCGGTAAAATGAAACAGGTGAGGGGAAGTATAAAGGCCAACCCGTTTGCCAGAAGCCGTTCCAATGGCTGCGATCATTGAAGAAACCGAGCCTTTTCCATTGGTTCCGGCAATGTGTGCGGTTGGATAACGTAGGTGCGGATTTCCCATGGCATGAAGAATCCTGCGAATTTTTTCCAACCCCGGTTTGTATGCCTCGGTTGTTTTCTCGAAACGAGGCAATGCCAACAGATATTGATAGGCTGTTTCCGGCGTCATGGCATTAATCGGTAGGCATACATTTTCGGAGCTTGGCCACAAAAAAACCTTCCATTTGCGGTGTGGGTAAAATCCGAAGGGCATATTGGATATCGCTCCGGAATGTATTGTTTTCCCATTTTTCCAACGCTGATTGGGTATTGGGAAAGGCTACAGAGAGCGGCTCCATACAAACGGCATCCCCAAACTGTTGGAGGACCGCTTCGAGGACCGCTTCATTCTCTTCGGGTGCAAAAGAACAGGTGGAATAGACAATTTCCCCACCCGGTCGCGCGCACCGGACAGCTGCTTGGAGCAATTGGCTTTGTTTCCATGCCATTTCATGCACTTTCCGAAGGCTCCAGTATCGGTAGGTTTCGGGATTTTCTTCGCGAAAACGGGCTTCGGTAGAACAAGGAGCGTCTAGTAGAACCCGATCGAAGTAATTCGGACGATGTCGCCAAATGGTGGTTCCGTCTTTCAAAAAGGTACGGACATTTGTTGCGCCTTGGGCCTTCAGATTCGCTTGCAACTGGAAGAACCGTTTCCGAACCACTTCTATGGCAGCGATGGAGCCCGAATTCTGCATTAAAGCAGCCATTTGTAAGGTTTTACTACCGGGAGCCGCAGCTAAATCCAGTATCTGCTCTTCTTTTTGGGGATTCAGTAGGATTACCGGAACCATACTTGAAAGGTTCTGAAGGTAGATCCAATGCTTTTGGTATGCGTCACTGGCCATCAAGCGGCTCCGGTCTTCCGGCAAAACCCAAAAGGCCAAAGGATTCCACTCCACTGCTCGTATCGGTATCCCTGCCGAAGCGAGTGCGGCCTGTACCATTTCCGGCGTTGCCCGCATCGTATTGATCCGAAATCCGGTTACCGGTGGCTCTGAGAACGATTGCAAAACGGCCTCCCAAGCATGTTTAGGTACAATCTGAGTAAGCCTTTCGACAAAAACACGGGGAAGCATATATACTCTTAGGATCGCGGGATAACAAGAAGAAACAAGACAGCGAAAGTTTTATCAGGAGTCTAAAATACACATCGTTTCGTTTTGTTTCAAGTGTCCGCAGGGGATTAGGTGGTTTAAATGATTTGAAATACCCCTTATGACGCTGTATATTATCTTACTTATAACGTTCCAGCAATACCCTGCTATGCATAACCTGAACGAAGAAACGATTCGGTGTTCTTTTTGTGGCCGTCCGGCACAAGACGTGGTCTCGATGGTAGCTGGCCCAGATGTCTATATCTGCGACCGATGTGTGGAAGATGCCGTACATATCATAGAAAGCGAACGACAGCAGCTACAAAAAACCCCACCTAAGCCGTTGGTCAAGCTCGCCCCCAAAGAATTGAAGCAGCGACTGGATGAGTTTGTCATCGGACAAGATCGTGCCAAAAAAGCCATGTCGGTTGCCGTTTACAACCATTACAAACGAGTCGAGGACGAATCTTTCATGGCAGATTTTCACGATGTCGAAATCGAGAAATCCAACATGATTTTAATCGGCCCTACCGGTACAGGCAAAACCCTGTTGGCCCGTACCTTAGCCCGTGTTTTGGACGTACCCTTCTCGATCTCGGATGCTACTTCGCTGACCGAAGCGGGTTATGTGGGCGACGACGTTGAGACGGTTTTATATCATCTTCTTCAAGCAGCCGATTTTAATGTGGAGCGGGCAGAACGCGGCATTGTTTTTATTGACGAAATTGATAAGATATCCCGCAAGTCCGACAGTGTGTCTATCACGCGGGATGTTTCGGGCGAGGGGGTACAACAAGCCTTGCTCAAGATTATTGAAGGCACCATTGCAGGCGTTCCGCCGAAAGGGGGGCGTAAACATCCGGAGCAATCGCTTATTAATATCAACACCAAAAATATTTTGTTTATCTGCGGCGGCGCATTCGAGGGCTTAGACGAAATTGTGGCCAAAAGGCTCACCACACGGACATATGGATTCGGAAATGGGAAATCTATAACATACGATAAAAAAGATCCCGGCATTTTCGCACATGTCGCGCCTGATGACCTCATGAAATATGGTTTGATTCCAGAACTAATTGGCCGTATGCCTGTGATCACCTCCTTAGATGGCCTTTCGGATCTGGCGCTTCGGCGTATCCTCACCGAGCCAAAAAATGCCCTCGTCAAGCAATACCAAAAACTCTTTGCTATGGATGGCGTTTATCTGGTTTTTGAAGACAAGGCCTTGGATGCAATTGTTCACAAAGCCCGAAAATTAGGCACGGGCGCACGGGGTTTGCGTTCCGTCATGGAAGGAATGATGACCGAGATCATGTTTGATATTCCAAGTAGAGCACACCTCCGAACCTGTCGCATCACCCGCGAGGCAGTGATGGAAGGCGCTCCCCCCATCATGGAAGAGCGCATACAACGTGCTGTCGGGTAAGATGGATTTTTTGACCCAGCATATCCTCCTGAACGTGTTTATCGTGTGCTTTTTGGGCGCTACACTCCTGCCTTTGCCCACCGAAGCTGCTTTGTTGGGGGCATTGTATTTGGGTGAAAGTGTGGTTTTGGTGTGGCTGCTCGGTTCAGTCGCCAACATACTGGGTGCATTTACCAATTACCTCATCGGCGTTTACTTCGCAGATCGTGCGGCTTTTCGTTTGCACCGCAGCACCTCTGGTCGTAGGGCCATGGCGTGGTACAGCAAATACGGAGCATGGAGCATGATGGGCAGTTGGCTTCCGGTGATTGGCGATCCATTATGTCTTACCGCAGGTATTTTCCGAATGCCGTTGAAGTGGTTCTTCCTTGGCCAACTCACCCGTTCTATCCGCTATCTGGCGGTTGTCTCAGGTTTTTTGGCCGTGAGGTAAGAAATGAATATCCGTAAAGCTTGGCCCTTCACCTTACCAAAACGCCTGTTGGATGTACTGAAATTTTATGCAAAGGGCATTTGGCACCGTTTAGAAACAGATGATGTCTTTGTGTGGGCGGCAGCCATCGCTTTTAAAATGTTGATCGCTTTTATCCCTTTACTCATCATGGCCACTGGGGTCATTGGCTGGGTGGTACAATATACTTTAAACACTTCCGATCCCTATTTGGCCATCAATCGCTTTTTGGCCACCTTCTTGCCGCAGTACCAAAACCGAGAGGTGGTACAGGGCATCAACAGTTTGGCCCGCGCCGGACAGCGGTTCACCTACATTGGCTCGGCCTCTTTGTTCATTTTGTCTATCAGTTTGTTTACGACCCTCCAAACGGTTGTTTCCCACATTTTTAAGGAAGAGCGGGTACACCGCAGCCTTTGGCGTTCGTATGTATTCGATGCACGAATGGTGATTCAAGTGGGCTTTGCCTTTGTGGTATCCATTCTCCTTACCCTGATCTTGACCACCGTAAAACAAACAGGAGATGGGTATTTAGGAACCTTACCCAACATTTCGCCAGAACTTATTGTGCTGTGGGGAAGCCTTGCAAACGGAATTCTATATTATTTATTGCCGTTATTAGCGACGATGGCGATGTTTTTTCAGCTATATTTTTTTGTTCCGCAGCCCCACCCTCCTGTTCGAAGTGTCTTAGTAGGAACCCTGTTCACCGCAGTGCTTTGGGAATTGGCAAAAAACCTCTTTGCTTGGTATGCCTCTACCCTACGGCCCTTTGATCGTTATGGAGCATCCCATGATGCCCTGGTTCCAGCACTCGGAGATTTCTTCGGAATCACCATGGCCTTGGTCTTTTGGGCGTATTATTCTGGACTTGTCTTTATTCTGGGAGGAATGATGGCAGCCCTTCACGAAAAAGCGCGTCGGAAAGGGCTGCATTAGCAACAGGCTGAAAACAAACCAATCTACCACACACAGGTTGTACAGAAACCTAAACCGAACACCCGATAGAAAAAAACCCTTGATATTGCCATCCGTTGTTCTCGATATTGGCCCTCTGCTCCCGGAACCCATATGATTGATTATGCGTAGAAGATTAAAATCTTTTCATCAACACACCGACGCCTTACGTCCCTCTGTTACCGATCTTATATTCCATCCCGGCCTTTGCTGAACGGTCAGAAACCGTTTGGGGTAAGCATTTGACATGAAAAAAATCTGTATGCGTCGTTATTGGCTTTTAGCTTTCTTCGTCTTTGCTGGATTTGGGGCTGGGTGTAAGCCCCCTGCTTTTCTGGCCAATCGCTTTCAGGACTTTGCGGCCTATTATAATCGTTTTTATAATGCCCAAGAAGCCTTTCGTGAGGGTCTCAAAAACATCGAACGTCCCAACGATGTTGTGAACAGAGACGAGTACATCCGGCTGTTTATTGGTGCAGAAAGCGCGAGTGGTGGAAACTTCGAGAAGGTAATCAAAAAAAGTGCGGACTTACTGCGGGCATACCCTCGGTCTAAGTGGGCAGATGACGCCATTTTACTTATCGGAAAAGCCTATTTCTATCAGGGCGAGTATCTGGGCGCCGAACAAAAATTTAATGAGGTGATTCAAACACCAGATTCCCCGTTGCGTGATGAAGCACGCTTTTGGCAGGCACGCACGCTCATTAGTGCAAAGTCCTACGACCGCGCGTTGGCCCTTTTGAGCGAGTCCCTTTTGATCAAAGACCTAAAACCCAAATGGGGAGCCTATATGCAATTGGCTCTGGGAGAGTTGTTTGTCCGCCAGAAAGACTGGACAAAGGCTGCGGAGGCACTTGAAAAGGGCTTGGAACGCTCTACCGAACGTGAACTATCGGCGAAGGCCACCTATTTATTGGGACAAGTGTATGAAACCCAGCAAGCCTGGACAAAAGCGGCTTCGGCCTATCGGAAAGTACCCCAATACCGCCCTTCTTATGAATTGATCTATGCGGCACAGATCTCAGAAGCCGAGGTTGCAGGGCTTAATATCCGTCCAGAGCTAGGGATGGCCGTCATCCGAAAACTGGTTCGGGACGACAAATTCATCAAAGAACGGGCCGAGATTCTCCTACTTCAAGGCCGCATTATGGCCCGAATGGGACAATCTCGCGAGGCATACACCTTGTTTGATGATCTATTATACAACCCCAATCGGAATGCCAATGCAGTGAAGGGCAAAGTCCATTACGCTCTCGCCAGTATGTACCGAGATCAGTTCCGGAACTATCGTCGGGCAGGTGCTCATTTTGATACCGCGTCCACCAATTTGCGCACCGGAATCGGTGAAGAAGGACGTCTTAGGCTACCCAAAGCCATTACCGATGCTGCCCGCCAGGCGGCTACCTACAAGAGTTTTAATAAATCGGCATCGCGGGTATTTGAAATTGATTCGTTACTATGGGTTTCTCAGCTAAACCGTAAATCCTTCGATTCGTTGCTCACCGTTGTTCGGGCACGTAAAGAGAAAGAACAAGCAGCGCTTCAGGCCGAGGCAGAACGCCGCCGTGCCGAGTCGCAATTTGCCAGTAGCCAACAACAAAGAACCAATAATACCTCCTTTGGTCGGCCCGGAGAATCGCAACCAGGTGGATTTTTGGGCCACTTAGATCCGATCCGCGTGCAGGAAGGAAAAAACAACTTTAAACAACGCTGGGGCGACCGCCCACTTGCACCCAACTGGCGGCGAAAAGCAGCCATTGGCAATCTAAACGAAGGACAGGGTGCCAAACAAGACAGTCTCCGGATAGCAGAAAAGGCACGGTTATTGGCACAAGCCGAAAAAGGCACCATCCAAATTGACACTTCTTCGGTACCCAGAACCGCAGAGGCACGCAAAAAACTCTTAGAAGAACGGGCCCAAATGCGCTATGATGTGGGCAATATCCTATTTTTGTCTATCAACTTACCTGATTCTGCCGCCGTTTGGTATCGTAAGGTTATAGATGACAACCGGACCTCTCCGGTGGCCCAACGTGCTTATTTTGCCCTTGCAGAAGTACAACAAGTCCTTAAAGATACCACTTCGGCAGAACGTCTGTATCGTTTTATCGTGGATGAATATGCGGGTTCAGACTTTGCCGTAAGGGCACGAGAACGCTTAGGATTGCCAGCGGAGGACCGGGTAGTTACGGATACACTGGTCATTGCAGAGAAAGCCTATCAACGGGCCTATACATCATGGGAGCAAGGCGCTCACCAAACCGCTTTGTCGGATTTACTGGCGCTGGTCCAGCAATACCCCAAATCGCCAGTCACGCCCAAGGCCATGTTGGCAGCGGGGCAGATTTATACCGAGTGGGCCACCCTCGAAAAGCAAGACCTTTACGGTATTTGGCCTTTTGAGTTTGCAAAAACCGAGCCGCCATTGCCAGATTCGATACAGCAAGCCAAGCCGGATAAACCCCGAAGACCACTCCCGCAGCCTTTAACGTTGGAGACGCTTTATAAAAATCTTGCTGAACAGTACCCCACTTCGCCCTATGGAAAACAAGCACAACTCTTGGGCAAAGCGCTTACTGAACTAAAACCTAAACCCGCAACGCCCCCACAAGACTCAACAGCAGTGGTGCCTCAGGCAGATGAAGCCCACACCAATGCTGTACCAGAGGCGGCCAAACCCCCTGCAAACCCAAAAAACGGTGAAGAGGATGTCTTCATCCGAAAAACACCTGACCCAACTACCCAAACAGGCAATGCACCACCAACTGATCCTACAAACAAGGAGGTGGACGAAAGGCCAATGCTTAAAAACGCACAAGATAGTGCCGATAAACTACCACAGTTTCCGGGGGGCCAAACGGCTTTAATGGCCTTTATCAAAGACAACCTGAAATATCCAGAAGAAGCCGTAGAAAAAAAGATAGAAGGGGCCGTTTTTATCCGCTTTACGGTGGACGATATGGGCAAGGCGCAGGCACCAGAAGTAGTGAGCGGCATTGGTGCTGGTTGCGACGAAGAAGCCATTCGCTTGGTCAGTCTGATGCCAAAATGGGAAGTGGGAATATTAAATGGCAAACCCGCCACACAGCAAACAACCATCCAAATTTTGTTTAACCTTCCTTCAGATAAATAGCCCAATTTCCCAAAGCCCCAAACGGGGCTTTGGGCTACGAGCATGGTGCATCCAAGGGAATTGTTTTATATTACGAGTACCCCATTTTCCTTGCCAAAAAGCATCGCCCATGTCTTTTATTTACGACGAAATTCCATACACCAACCAAACGTATCCAGAAATGGCTCCAGCGCAAATGGCCGTAATGGGTCGGCTCTTTGGCTTAGAAACGTTCGACATGGCCCATTCCCGCGTCTTGGAAGTGGGTTGTGGCAATGGGATGAACCTGATTCCACTGGCGATGGCCGCGCCAGAAAGCACCTTTGAAGGTTTAGACTTGTCCGAGACCGCCATTCTGGAAGGACAAAAAATGGTTGAGGCATTGGGCATTAGGAACCTAACCCTGTTCCATGCCGACGTAACCCAATGGCCCTTAAAAGGCCCTTCCTATGACTTCATCATGGCGCATGGGGTCTATTCTTGGGTTCCACCCACCGTTCGTGAATCCCTGCTACGGTTATATAAAAACCGACTTGCCACAACTGGATTGGGCTATATAAGTTTTAAAACCTACCCCGGTGCACATTTTTATGCCGCTTCGCGGAATATGATGCGATACCACACCCATGACTTAGCGGACCCACAAACCCAAATCGAACAAAGCATGGCGCTTTTGCGCTTCGTATTGTCTGGGCAACCAGAAAATCCAACGGTTTTGCACCACCGTTTTTATAAAGACTACCTACAAGCCGAGTGGGACAGGCTCTCGGCCCTGCCAGATTGGTACCTACAACACGACCACCTTGCCGATTTTAGTGAGCCTTTTTATTTCCATCAGGTACACGAGGCACTGGCCATGCACGGGTTACAATATTGGAGCGATGCCCATTTTCCGGCCATGCAAATCCGAAACTTCCCCAAGCCCGTCCAGCAAGTATTGGTACAAATGCCCGTTTTGGTGCGCGAACAATATTTAGACTTTCTGCTTGGACGTGCCTTTCGACAAGCATTGGTGTGCCATGCCGAAATTCCGAGGTCCGTTACCTCTCAGCCAGAAAGCCTCTTGTCGTGCGTGGTCGGTGCGCCTTTCCAGATTCAAGAAACCCCCCCCACAGGTTTTGTCCTTACGGGCCATAATGGAAGCACCATCGTATCCGATAATGGCGCCGTCCGTGTAATCGCTGCTTTTCTCGGAGCAAAATGGCCCCAAATGGTGCCTGTTCAGGCCTTGATCACCGCCCTTAAAAACACGTTATCGGTTCATCCAGATCAACAACCCCTACTGGTTACCCGCATACTGTTGGGCCTATATGCAGATGGCCTGCTGGTGGTTCGAACCATTGCCCCGAATGTATCCCAGAAAGTTCCTCAGCGTCCGCTCGCCCTAAAAGCAGCCCGATTTCAAGCCGCATATGGCTTACCGTTCCTCACCAATGGTCTTCATGAAGCGAAGCCCATCTCAGATCCGGCTATTCAATGCCTGATTCCGCTTCTAGATGGCACAAGAGATGCAGACGTGTTATTATCCGATTGGCAAAAAGCCTTGTCTAAAGGATACCATACAATGGAAATCACAAAAGAGACATTGGAATCGGTCTTACAAACCCTATGGCTCGATACATTCTTGGAGGATTACGTCGAGGAAACCGCCTAAACGATGATCTATTTAGACCATAATGCCACTACACCCGTAGAAACAACGGTTTTGGAAACAATGTTGCCATATTTCCATACCCATTTTGGCAATGCAGGCAGTAACCTTCATCCATATGGCTGGGCTGCTGCGGAAGCGATAAAACACGCACGCACCCAAGTAGCTGCCTTGCTTTTGGCCGAACCAGAAGAATTGCTGTTTACGTCTGGTGCTACCGAATCGGTGAATTTGGCGATTAAGGGTGTAGCTCAAGCCTATCAACACAAGGGGCGACACCTTGTAACGGTACAGACGGAACACAAAGCTGTTTTGGAAGCCCATGCACAACTGGCCCAACAAGGATGGAAAGTGGAATATCTGCCAACAGATGCGGATGGCATCTTGTCCCCAACCGTTTTTGCCCATGCCTTACGATCGGAAACGGTGTTGGCTTCGGTGATGTGGGCCAATAACGAAACAGGCGTGTTACAAGACCTCCCCATACTCTATCAGATTGCTCGCGAAAAGGGGGTTCTGCTGTTTTCGGATGCCACACAGGCCGCCGGAAAAGTACCTATTTCGGCACATCACGCCGATTTATTGGCCATTTCGGGACATAAAATGTATGCACCCAAAGGAATCGGGGCGCTCTATGTGCGGCGACGGAACCCGAGGGTAAGCCTCTTGCCCCAAATCATTGGCGGAGGGCAAGAACGCGGCATGCGCGGGGGCACACTCAATACGCCCGGCATTGTGGCTTTGGGGAAAGCGGCACAAATCGCACAAACCACCCTACAAACAACATCCGAACGCATTCAATACCTCCGGGATCTCCTCGAAAGCCAATTATTAGAACAATTACCTGCTGTCACGGTGCATGGTGCCAGCGTTCCCCGCCTGCCCAATACATTAAGCTTCCGCGTCTCCGGCATTCCAGCCATTACGTGGGTGAAGGAGGTGCGGCAAGTGGCCTTCTCTACGGGAAGCGCTTGTACAACCGCCCAAACCAAGCCAAGTCATGTGCTCACCGCCTTAGGATTAGACCGCACCTCGGCACTGGAAACCATCCGAATCAGTCTTGGTCGGCCTACGACCCCATTCGAGATTGAACAAACCATCTCGCATTTTATAACTGCTGCCCAGAAATTAGGCATTAAACCCCATATCTGACCCATGATCGCAACCATCAAAGCCTTCGCAGACCAGTTTTTCGAGGAAACGGTTCGGAACCGACAACACCTACATGCACACCCCGAACTGGCCTTTGAGGAGTACGAAACCGCAGCCTTTATTCAGGCCCAATTAGTCGGCATGGAAGTGACCATAGAACCGGATATTGCCAAAACGGGCCTTGTAGTCACTTTGCAAGGTACAAGACCAGGCCCCACACGGGCCCTTCGGGCAGACATGGATGCTTTGCCAATTGTAGAACAAAACCTACTACCGTTTTCTTCCACCCGTCCGGGAAAAATGCACGCCTGTGGTCACGATGCCCACACCGCCAGCCTCATCACCACCATTAAAATACTTCACTCCATTCGGGAACATCTTCATGGGACGGTACGCTTTCTCTTTCAACCAAGCGAGGAAAAACTCCCCGGTGGCGCAAAAGTGATGATAGAAGAAGGAGCTTTGGCGGCGCGTGCTTCCGGCCCCGCTCCTGCACACATTTTCGGACAACATGTGGCGCCAGAGCTGCCCACCGGAACCATTGGTGTACGGAGTGGCATGTATATGGCCTCTACCGAAGAAATTTACCTAACCGTTAGTGGGCAGGGAGGGCATGGGGCAGCCCCTCATCTACTGACGGCGGATGCGGTGTTGGTGGCGAGCCACATTGTTGTGGCCCTCCAAAGTATCATCAGCCGGAATTGCCCGCCCGACTCCCCCAGCGTCTTGTCTTTTGGGCGCTTCATGGCCGAGGGGGCAACAAATGTTCTTCCCCAAGTGGTGCAGATCGAAGGGACCTTCCGCGCAATGGACGAGAAGTGGCGGTTTCAGGCACACGACCTCATCCGCCGTGTGGCTACACAAACCGCCGAAGCCTTTGGCGCAACATGCGAGGTGGAGATCAAGATTGGCTATCCATGCCTCTATAATGATCCCGCTGCGACTCGCTTTGTCCGAGAGGCCGCGCAGGATTATGTGGGACCAGCAAAAACAATTGACTTAGACCGTTGGTTTGCCGCCGAAGATTTTGCATTTTACCTACAAGAACTGCCCGGTGTGTTCTATCGGTTGGGTACGGGGAATGCAGCCTGCGAAAGCACCTATGGCCTGCACCATCCCCGATTTACCATAGACGAAGAAGCGCTCCGTATAGGGCCGGGGTTTATGGCTTATTTGGCCCTGCACTACGAACAATACACCTGATTTAATCCTTTATTACGATGGAAGCTTATTATTTAATTGGGGCTGTCGTTGCTTTTATTGCCACGTCTTCGGTGATTGGCGGCATGTTCAGCAAATACATTGAGGTACGACGCTATAAGCCGGAAAAAGAGTTAGACCTAGCCCGCGAAGCGCTCAAAGACGCCCAGAACACCATCGCTACCCTAAAAGAAGGGAATGCTGATTTGCGCAAGCGGATCGAAAAACTCGAAGCCCGTGCAACCAGTACACCATTGATGCATCAGGGCGAAGAAATGCACGAAGCGCGTTCAATTGGTAAGGGCCGTGTTACCGAATAAAAAAGGATGCGGTGTGGGAAATCCGCATCCTAATCTCTCGGAAGTTTTGCACACAACTCCTCTCTCAAAAATTGTGGTCTCAAAAAGAACCACAGAATGGGGGCAATGGTTGGGATGAATCCCCCGTTACTTGTCTGAAAATACCAACTTTTTTTTCCGGTTTGCCACCAAATTGGGATAAATGGACTATTTTTGGGATGAGTGGCGCCTATGAACCGTTAATCGCAGGTACCGAATGAAAGGCGAACCTTCTACAAACCATTTGCAATGATGGTCTTATCCTAAACACCTCCTTTGAAATATTGATTTGTGTTCAGCCTCAGTCCCATGAAACAGGTAATCGGAGGGCTTTGCGGAGCAGTTGCACATACCGTCTTCGGGAAATTTCATAAGCCCCAAAGTGTGCCAAGTGAGGGGTGATGAACTGTGTATCCAACAGGACAAACCCCTGATTTCTCAGGTGCGTCACCAAATGCACGAGCGCCACCTTGGAGGCGTCCCGCACGGTAGAGAACATGGATTCGCCGAAAAAAGCCCCACCCAAAACCACCCCATAAAGTCCGCCCACCAACTGTCCCTCTTGCCAACACGTTACACTGTGTGCAAATCCTTGTTGATACAACCGGACATAAGCCGTAATAAGGTCTTCTGAAATCCATGTGCTTTCCCGACGGCCACAAGCCCGCATTACCGCCTCGAACGCCTGATCTAATCGCACCTCAAATACCTTCCGGCGCACCATCTTGGCCAATGTTTTGGAAACATGAAACCGATGATCCAAGGGGATGATGGCGCGGGGATCGGGCGCAAACCAATAAATCTCGTTATTTTCTTCTGGGATGGCCATCGGAAAGATACCTTGCGCATAAGCACCCAATAGCACTTCTGGCGCTAAAAAATCCGCTTTCATCAACGATACCAAACATCCACCCGCCGATTCATGGCGCGGTACAGTTCATTGGTGTTTTCACGAACCGGATCACTGGAACCAAGACCCGTCACCGAAGCCACCGAAAGGCCGCCCTGCTGCATCAATGCCTGTACCGATTGGGCGCGCTTAAGCGATAAAGCCACATTGGAAGGCTCGCCACCCACATTGTCGGTAAAGCCAATCAGCACAAACTGCTTTCCTGCGTATCGTGGGTCGGTCTTCAGGCGCTCTAAGTCTCGGACGGCCTTGCTGTCTAACTCGCTACTGCCCGTCTTGAAGCGCAAAACCACATTGGTACGCACACCACCTCGGACGGCTGCGCGGTATTTATCCGAAATGGTAGTCGTAAAATTGTTCACCCCTTGTGGATCAAGCGGAACAAAACCCGCACGTTGGGCGGCTTCTTGTCCTTTCGAGGTCTGGATATAGGCCATGAAACGGTCTATTAGAACCTGTTTCTTCCCTTCGGAGGATTTGGGCGTATAGAGGTATAATCGCCGCGACAGTTGATACTCCTCGGTGGCAATTGTAGAAGGATTTGGCATAACGGGCTGCGTAGCATCCGTATAAAGGGCAACGCTTTTTACCTCGGCATTGCCTTTGGTGGCGGCCCAGCTCGTAAATCCAATGCCATATTCATCTTCTGCCACCGACTGAATGAGCGCTTCGTTGTCCCGAAAACTGCGGGCATTGGGAGAAATGGCTTCTTCTTCCGATCCATAAATTTCGCTCTTGAACAAATCCACCGTTGCGCCAGCATCGCGCACATAAAGGTTGATGTTTCCGGCAGGATACCCCACCTCGGCCCAATTGGTAATCTCCCCTTTAAAGATACCCGCCACCTGTGCTTTGCTCAGTTCCTTGATGCGCGTATTGCTGTTTACAATCACCGCCACGCCATCCATCGCCACCACATTTTCCACTCGGTTACTCCGCAAATCACCCAATCCGGCATTTTTCAGGTCTGCAGCCTCATTATCCGCAACGGGCCGCGATGCCATTACCACATCCGCCTGTTTGTTCTGGGCATCCACAAATCCTTGATGGCTGCCTGTGGGTTTTACCGTTACCGCAACAGCCTCGCCATTGAGGGTAGCACGAAAGGTTAATTGCTGATCGTTGCGGATTTCCGTCACGTCGCTGGCCCCTTGTTGTTTCAGGAAGGCGCGTACCAATTCCGGCACCAACCGCGCCGCCAAGGTATTCGAGCCATGAATCCGAACAGCCGTCGCATTCGCCGGGACGGTGGGAACAGGCGATGTGGCGGGCGATGTGACCGCCTCGGTTTTATCTTTGTTCATCCAGCCAGGTAAATAACGCCAAGCCAAAAAGGACAAACCACCGATTATCAGCACCAAAATCAGTCCCGAAAGGATTTGCCAGCCCGTGGAGGGCATTTCGCTACGGTCTTCGCGCATGGAAGTTGGGTTTATATGAGTTAGAGGATATTCCACCAGAAAATACGGCTTTTTTCTAAAATCCCCACAACAGCAAAACCCACTCCCAAAACGATATGGCTAAACCTAACGAAGCAGACATTAAAATTTATCCAGCCCTTTGGGATTTTCCTTCCGATCGTTTATATTCTCTCATATTGCTATGATGTGTTCCTTTCCGATGGTTGTGCGGCGCATATACCAACGCTTTATCGGTCTTCGTACTAAACCAAAAGGCATTTGACTTCTTGCGTGCTAAGAAATAATAAACCTGAAAACGTTTTTGGTTACACCTTCTTAACACGCCTTACCAGCCCAAAAGGCTATCTTTCTTTAATCCATCACCTAACTTCTTCACAACCTAAACACACACAAAAATGAAAAAAATAGTTACGATTTTGTTTGTTCTGTTATCAATAACTCCTTCCTTAGTTGCACAAACCACCTTGAGTGCAGGGCAGTTGGTAATAGTCGGCTTCAACATGGACGACCCTGATCAATTTTCGTTTGTTCCACTTGTAGATTTAGCTTCTGGTACTGTTATTAAATTTACAGATAATGGATGGATTGCTACTACAAGTAGTTTTCGAACTGGCGAGGGAACTATTACATATACAGCTCCGAGCGCAGTCACTGCCGGAACCGTTATCACCTTTTCATCACCGGCTGCCGCTCCTTTTTCATCAGCCGGTTCTTTTGCATTCAGTGCAACTGGTGATCAGATTTTGGCTTATCAAGGCTCTGATAGCTCTCCAACTTTCATTTTTGCAGTAAATAACGATGGTGCCGCCGTTTGGCAAACAGATGCTACAAGTGCCAACAACTCAGCTTTACCAAGTGGGTTAACCAATGGAACGAACGCCGTAGCATTATCAGAACTTGACAATTACCTATATACGGGCCCAACAGGTAATCCAACTCAACTTTTAGCTTCTGTTTCAAATTCTGCTAATTGGACAGGAAGTGACACTACCCCTTTCACCATGCCAACTTCTAGTCCCCTCCCCATCGAATTGGCGGATTTTACGGCGCAGGCCACGAAGGATGCTGTTACGCTGAACTGGCAAACGATCTCGGAGGTGAATAGCGATGTATTCGAGGTGCAACACTTGGTGAAGGGCGAGTGGCAAACCGTGGCCACCGTACAAGCAGCGGGTTCCAGCACCGATGTGCGTTCCTATACCCAAGCCGTACAAGGCTTGCAAGTGGGCACCCACTACTTCCGCCTAAAAAGTGTGGACAAAGACGGCGGTGTGAAGTACAGCAAACAAGTGGCCGTTTCGGTAGAGGTTCCGGGTACGTTTGTCATGAACCCCGCCTATCCAAACCCGTTTAATCCGCAAACCACGCTCACCTTTGCCGTTGCCCAAAAACAAGCCGTCACCATGACGTTGTTCAACGCACTGGGCCAACAAATCTCGGTCTTGTACCAAGGCACACCCGAAGCCAATACGCTCCAAACCGTGCAACTGGATGGCAGTGCCTTGCAAAGCGGTGCGTATTTTGTTCGTCTTGCCGGAACAAATTTTAACACCATGCAAAAGGTGATGTTGGTGAAATAAGCTACATCTGCTTCTTTTTCCAAAGCCCGGAGCCTGATGGTTTCGGGCTTTTTTTGTTTGCTATACGCCCCCTAAATCCCACCCTTTAGGCGCGGAAAAGCCCTGTCTAAAAAGACCAACCACCACCCGCGTTTTGGAGGAGTGGTATTGAACCCCTGCATTGAACTTTCCTTTCCTTGTTTTGCGTTTCTTTTATTAACCCCTTCTTTTGCGTGCCGAAGGAGTAAATAGTTGCTTTAGTTTTGATGTAAGTAATGATAAAACAAGACTTTAAAACTTTCTTTCTGAAATATTGGTACCTCCTGATCTGGGCACTAAGGCATCATCATTAAACCTTTTGGCCTTTAAAAGAATTTTAGCATTGGTGGTTATGTTCTGGGTTCTTGCGGTGTCTATATATTTATATGCAGCCTAAAATAAGGTGTCTCATACACAACATAAACAAATACATACATGAAAAACCGAGTTCGCGCACAATCCAATCCCAAAGAACTTGATCGGGATTTTCCAGAGATCGCCCTCGCCTTGATTAAAGGAGCCATGTTGATTGGCTCACTCAAGTTTATTGGCTATCTGCTGATTCCGTAAAAACGAGGCGCATAAACAAATCTACCCGCATGTAGCCCAAATTTTCAGGTACAGCTTCTTCCAGAAAACCGCGTTTACGGTAGAGGTTTATTGCAGTATCCAATTTAGAATTGGTAGAGAGCCACACACTACGGGCCTGCTTGGCACGGGCAAAATCCAATCCTGCCTCCACCAATTTTTTACCCCATCCACGTCCTTGCTTTTCGGGTATAACGGCCAACTTGGCCAGTTCCATTTCGTCCGGGCCACTTGGAATCATGGCTACCGTTCCTACGGCGATGTTGTCTTCCAATAAAAAGAAAATTTCGCCCCCTTTTTCAAGAATATGCTTCTCCGGATTTTCCAAATACGCCCGATCGGGGGCTTCCACCGAGAAATAATGCGTAATCCATTGGTAATTTAGGTACGCAAAGGCATCTCGATAATCCGGATGGAACGGAATCACCCGAATATTGCCTATATCTCGTTGCATCAAATAGTCGGTGGGTGGGTTCTCACTCCCCAAAGGGAAATTCACATAGCCCGTTTTACGGAAACCCCACCGTTTGTAATACCGGACGGCTCCCGGATTTTGGTCCCAAACCGTTAGCCAAAGCACATCGTGCCCCTGTTCTTCCGCATAGTGGAGGGCTTTTTCCATGAGGAGGCGTCCTACCCGTTGGCCCGTCCATGCTTTTTTCAGATAAATACGGTGTAGCCATAGTGGCCGGCTCCCCGATACGCCCGGAATCCGTTTATCCGGTTCCAACTGTAAATAGCCAATGGCTTCATTCGCTGAAAACGCCAACCAAACGTGTACGTGCGGATCTGCCAGTTCGTTTTGTAGTTTTGGCACATTATACGAAGACGCTATAACGCGGCGGCAGTCTTCGGGATCATAAATGGCTTCGAATGCTTCCCGAAAGGTTTGTTCCGCCAATTGTGACAAAAGCGTGGCGTCGGATACCGTAGCCGGTCGTAATACAAAGGAATATCCCATTTCAGATTCTAAAAAGGCTTACCACTCTCGTAGTAAGCCAATGTTATGATAAAGTGTTCTTTATGTCCTCAGCGGTGATCACCGATCAGGCCTCGGCTTAGGTTTTCGGGACCATCGTTGGTTACATACACATTGTCTTCCACCCGAATTCCACCCAACGGAAGCAACTCATCCACCAAGGTCCAATTGAAACAAGAAGCATGTTCACCGGAACGATGCGGATTCAACAACAGCGGAATAAAATACAACCCCGGTTCAATGGTTAGCAAGTGTCCCACTTCCAGTGGGCGTGTGGTGCGTAGCCACGGATAGGCTGGATCGGGCGCGAGAACCGTCCCGTCTATGTCCACTTGGCGTCCACCTACATCGTGAACCTGAATGCCTAAATGATGGCCCAAGCCATGTGGAAAAAACACCCGGCTGAGGCCCTTTTCAAAGGCTTCGTCTGCACCCACGGTTAATACACCCGCTTCCGAAAGCATCCCTGCAATGGTTTTGTGGGCATGGACATGAATGGCCGAGTAGTCTGCACCCACGGTACACATGGCCACACACGCTAACTCCAGCGCATCCATTTTATCTAACAAACCAGCAAAAATCGAATTGGGTTGGGCCTTTAGATACGTTCGAGTGATGTCGCTGGCGTAGCCAAAAGTGGCGGCTCCGGCATCTATGAGGAACGTATGCCCCGGATTGGGCGGAGACGTTTTTTTGGCCGTATAGTGCAAGGTCGCCGCATCGGTATCCCACCCAATAATATTGCCGTAGGGAGTATCGCGGTCTAATTGCCCGGTAACCGCAAGATAAGCCGCATGAATTTCGCGGGCGGTTCGGCCTTCCGCCGTCATTTTCTTGGCAACCCGATAGCCTTCGGCGGTTCGTTCTAGCGCTAAACGGACACAGGCAACTTCATATTCCGTTTTATAGGCGCGGAACCAATCTAAGGCATGGAGCAACGCGGTAGGCTCTACAGCCGATTGTGGCAAGCCGAGGGCATCCGCCGCTTTGGGGCTATTTCCGATATACGCAAATTTCCAAAGAGCACCAGCGGCTTGAATGGCTTCTTCAAACGAGGAAACAACAGTTACATCCAGCACTTCCGCGTAGGGATGATCCAATGGTTCGGGGGATTCATACCAAAAATCTTGTGGTACTACGTGGATCAACCGGATAGCGGCGCCCGGCTTGAAAATTACCAAATGATCTGGCCCAACAACGGGGGCAAAACGAACAAAATGGGGAACGGTATGAAACCATACGTCGTGGTCATCGGCATGATAGACCGACGCAGCACCCGCATGAAACACGATCCCATCGAAACATTCGCCTCTTTTTGCAGCATGGGCCAATGCCTCGGTGGTATAGCGGCTAACCGCTTCGAGATGGTTTTTAAACAAATTTTCCATGTGATTAAGCATTTATGAACAAAGTATAAACCCATTATGTGTCCGTTTTTCCGAAAACAAATCGAATTTGTGAATCTACCATGCAAGATACAACACAGCCTTATGAAAGTATTGACATGTGTAAAGTTTTATTTGTACATTTAGGATCTAAAATAAAGATAGCCCGATCGTCTAACGGTAGGACAGCGCCCTTTGGAGGCGTACGTGGTGGTTCGAATCCTCCTCGGGCTACAAATATAAGACACAGAAACGGGGCTCGTTCCTCGTTTTTTTTTGTGTGTTCCGTCATAAATGGCGCCGAAAATATCGCGTTTGCGATTATGTTATGCTCCACCATTACGATTTTAGGCCTATTTCAATCTTTGCCGGGCGCTCCAATCCGGTTTTGGCGGAGGCCATTGCAGGCCATTATGGACAGCGGCTTGGAAACGTGACCATCAAGGAATTTTCGGACGGAGAGTTATATGTTCGGTTCGAGGAATCTATCCGAGGGCGCGATGTTTATCTGATTCAAAGCACCAACCCTCCAGCCTCTAACTGGTTGGAATTATTGTTGATGATTGATGCCGCACGGCGTGCGTCGGCGGATCGGATTACAGCGGTGATTCCTTATTTTGGGTATGCGAGACAAGAGCGCAAAGACCAGCCCCGTGTTTCGATTGCGGCCAAGTTGATGGCCAATATGCTTACGACAGCGGGCGCAGATCGGATACTGACCATGGATCTGCACGCGCCACAAATTCAGGGGTTCTTTGATATTCCGGTGGATCATTTGTATGGCTCGGCTGTTTTTGTGGATGCCATCCGACGCATGAATATTGACAATTTGTTGATTGTTGCGCCGGACATGGGTTCCATCAAACGAGCAAGGGCTTATGCCTCAAAATTGGGATGTGGGCTTGCCGTCATAGATAAGCGGCGGGCACAGGCCAATCAGTCCGAGGTAATGAGCATCATCGGAGATGTTAAAGGCAAAAATGTGATTTTGGTGGATGATATGGCTGATACCGCCGGGACGCTGGTAAATGCAGCCGTTGCCCTACAAGAACGGGGTGCTTTGGAAGTGCGAGCCGCTTGTACGCATGGCATTTTCTCAGGCCCAGCTTTGGAACGGATTGCGCATTCGGATATCGTGGAATTTTTGGTGACCGATACCATTTACCACGACCCTCAATTGCTGCACGAGAAAATTACGACGATTAGTGTGGCGCCAGGGTTTGCGGATGCCATTCGTCGGATTTATACCGATGATTCGATTTCCACCCTTTTTACGGAATAATAACCGCCCTATTGGGGCATTTTCTTAGGTACGGGAGGTCACATAACGTCTTGGCCAATCCCCTTAAAACCATATAATAACATGGAAAAAGTAGTTCTCAATGCCACGCCACGCGAAGTGGGCAAATCTGCCAGTGCTGCCGAACGCCGTAAGGGCTTGGTCCCATGCGTTTTATACGCCAATGGCGTTGCTCCGGTTTATTTCTCGGTCACGGAACTGAACCTAAAACCGCTGGTCTTTACAAATAAAAAGGCCATTGCTACGGTGGAGGTGGATGGAAAAATCTACGATTGCATGATCAAGCAAATAGACAACCATCCTGTGACCGACCGTCCGATCCACGTGGATTTTCAGGCGCTGATTCCGGGCACCAAAATCCGTACTTCGGTTCCGCTTCATGCGGTGGGTACTCCTAAAGGGGTGGTAGCCGGGGGCGCGTTGAAAAAGGTGATCTTTAAGGCCAATGTGGAATGCGATCCTGCCGACTTACCAACCTACATTCCGGTGGATGTTTCGCACTTAGAAATAGGGAAAGATATCCGGATCAAGGACTTAGCGGTAAAAGGGATTAAATTCCTGAGTGATGCCAATCAGTCTATTGCGAAAGTGGTGACGAAGCGGGCCAACCGTTAACTATTTTAAAAAACTGCGAAGCGCGTTATGTCGGGCCAATTAAGGCTTTGCATAACGCGCTTTTTGCTTACAATACGTACTACACCCGTATGGCACATCGGTTAATTATTGGGCTGGGGAATCCAGGGAAAGAATACCTCCATACCCGCCATAATGTGGGTTTTATGGTCATAGATGCCCTCGCCGAGAAGACCAAATGCACCATCGAGTCTTCGGATATTCCAAGATTGGCGCCGTTTTTTGGTCAACGCTCGGTGGCCATAGAAGCCGAGTCTAAGTTTAAAGGATATCCATTTTTTCTACTCAAGCCGCTGACCTATATGAACCTGAGTGGTTCGGCGGTAAAAAAAGTGGCCAATAAATATGGGATTCCAGCAGAAAATATGTTGGTGATTTACGACGATATTGCGCTTCCGGTTGGTACGCTCCGGATTCGGCCATCTGGAAGCGCGGGCGGGCACAATGGCCTACAAGACATCATAGACGAATTGGCAACAGATGCCATCCCGCGCCTACGCTTTGGGATTGGCAGTGCCTTCGAGCGCGGCGAACAGTCTCGTTATGTATTGTCGCCCTTTGCAGAAGAGGAACAATCGGTGGTTAAGGCTTCTATCAAAACCGCAATGGATGCAAGCCTGACTTTTGTTCGGGAGGGGTTACAAGTGGCAATGAATCGGTACAACCGCAAAAACAGCCTCTAAAAAAACGGGGTACCGCATTTTTCAAGTACCCCGTTTTTCTCACCCATTATTTACCCAAATCTTATTTTCTAACGAATTAGCCTTTGCATGGCCCGGTTCTGCGGTCGCGTCGGTCTTCTTTCCGGTCGCGGATGTCTTCGCGCCAATCTTGGATGTCTTCTTTACGGTCACGTCGGTCTTCTGCACGATCTCTCCGGTCTTCACGTCGGTCACGAATGTCTTCAAGCCGGTCTTTAAGTCCGCCGTTATGCCGGGCATCCCGTCGGTCTTCTCTTCGGTCGCGGATGTCTTCGCGCCGATCTCGGATGTCTTCTTTACGGTCGCGCCGGTCTTCTGCGCGGTCGCGTCGGTCTTCTCTTCGGTCACGGATGTCTTCTTTACAATCTTCCGGAATAGATTTTGCTTTCCGTTTGATCATTTGTGCTTGTGCATCGTCTGCGTTTACCAACAAGATGGTTCCGGCGATCAAGACCGTGCCTAAGAAGGTTTTAATGATGCTTTTCATGGCGTAGAATATTTTTATGATGATGAAAATGGAAGGCGGGGTTGGGTGGCTCTTATCCTTTCCCCTGCGCTACACCCATATATTACGGCGATTGTGGGCCTAAAGTATTGTCGGAATGACGGGAAGAGCATGGTTAATTAGCATCAGAAATGTGGCAAAAATGTGGCTGATTCCGATTCATCTATTTGTATGTTCGAGGAGGGCTTTGGAACGAAATTCTTGAACAAGGGTATGATAATTATGGCTTTGTCGTCTTATCTTAGGATGAAAATTCCAAAATATTATTCAAACCGCTTCTGATCTGATGTTTGCGTATAACGACCCTACCTTGCTTAAAAAAGTAGAAGATGCCCTTGAACTGATCCGCCCGTATTTACAGGCAGATGGGGGTTCTGTACGGATTGCCGATATCACACCGGATATGGTAGTAGAGTTGGAGTTGTTAGGCGCGTGCGAGTCTTGCCCAATGAGTTTAATGACCTTACGCGCAGGCATTGAACAGACGATCAAAAATGCCGTTCCGCAAATTAGCCGCGTAGAGGCCGTTAACGTAGCGGTTGCCCATTAGTCTTGGTTTGGTTGTTTCGTGCTCCCAATGGTATATTACCCGATTATTCGGGGTTAATTTCGGAAATCAGTAGTTTGTCCACACGGTTATTGTCCATGTCCACAATTTCGAAACGATAATTTCGCCACTCAAACGTATCCCCTGCTTTGGGGAGCCGCCGTAGTTTCTGCAAAACAAATCCGCTGATGGTATAAAATTCCCCATGTCGGTATTGATCATCAATGATATCAAATTCGCGGAGGAAATCGTCGTAGGGCAATCGGGCATCTACCAGCCAAGATTCATTTTCTCGTTTAATAATCCAGTCTTCTTCCTGATCGTGGTCTTCTTTAGGAATGAGGTCACCAAAGAGCGCCTCAAAAATATCATCCATCGCCACCAATCCCAATAACTGCCCAAATTCATCTACGACAAACCCTTGGTGGGTTTTTTCCTCTCGGAAGCGTTCTAATGCCTTCCAAGCCCGCACGTTTTCGGGAAAAAAGATGGCAGGTCGGATGAGTTTTCGCAAGTCGGGCTGGTCTTGCATGGTCAAGGCAACGACTAGGTCTTTCAGGTGAATGAGGCCCAATACATGATCTAAGGACCCTTCACAGATGGGGTACACATCGTGTTGTTCTTCAACGAGAATGCGCCGTATGGTAGGCCAATCATCCGCAACGTCTAACCATGCCAGATCGGAACGGTGGGTCATGAGAGAGCCAACGCGCTTATCACCGAGATGAAAGACATTTTCTACGATGTCTTGTTCGATGGCTTCAATGGTTCCGGCGGTGGCTCCTTCCCCTACAATGGCTTTAATTTCTTCTTCTGTCACCGCCGAATTATCGCTTTTGATGCCTAATAAGCGGATAAACAGCTCGGTTGTAGCGGTTAGGAGCCAAATGAATGGTGCGGTGATCTTGGAGATGGCCGTCATAGGACCCGCAACCAAACGGGCAATGGTTTCTGGATTTGCCATCCCGATCCTCTTGGGCAATAACTCACCAAAAACCAAGGAAAGAAACGTAATGGCGATGACAACAACCCCTATCGCTGAGGCTTCTGGATAGGGCACATTCAGCCCTTTCAGCCCGTTCAGAATAAACTCGGTAAGAGATCCACCGCTAAAAAAACCATTGAGAATTCCGACAAGCGTTATGCCAATCTGGACACTGGATAAAAACCGGGTTGGTTCTGCGGCCAGCTTCAGGGCCTGCGATGCGCCACGAACATCGCGCTTGGCTGCTACCTCCAGTCGAGATTTCCGGGCTTGTACAACAGCAATTTCGGACATGGAAAAAATGCCGTTGATAATGATCAAGACACCAATTATCAGTATTTCGGTTAACATATGAAAACAGAATAGGTGCGCTTCGTGCGTAAAATGGATTTGGGCGAATAGAACAGGGCTAAAATACAACAGAGACGGTTAAACGCAACCATTATTCTTTCAGCCTTGCACAAACACGGTCAACCCAGTCCTATAAAATGAGCAATTTGGGATAAGAATATCAGTAGCGACACCGGTTTAATGATGATCGTAAGCAATAGCCCACCAATCGCGCCACCCAAGTGGGCCTCGTGGGCAATATTACCCCAATTGGAATGGGTGTCAGATTTGGCAGCATAGATGGATGCCGCAATATATAGAATGGCAAAAACGATTGCTGGCATGGGGAAAAACAAGACGATCATCATCTTAAATGGCTCAAAGAGAACAAATCCTAATAGGATGCCAGAGATTGCTCCTGAGGCTCCTACAGCATTATACAGGGCATTATTTTTATATTTATAATAGGTTAGGGCATTGGCTGCCAATTCGGAACCCATATATACGGCCAAAAAGCCAACACTTCCCAAAACTTTCTCCATATAAGGCCCAAAAGACCAAAGGGTAACCATGTTAAAGAGCAAGTGCATCCAACTTCCGTGCAGAAATCCACTGGTAATAAAACGATACCACTCTTTGTGGCGCCGCACATCATAAGGTTTCATCCCCCATTTTTCGATGAGCTGTGGTTGGGTCAGAAATGTAAGGGCGCTGATCAAAATATTCAGCAAGAGCAGGTTGAAAGTAACGGGCGCTGTAAAAAAGAAGGTTTGCAAGGTGTTTGCGAATTTATGTGGGTTGTGAATAAAAGGAAAGCCCTACTGACGCATAAAATGGTGAATCGGTTTCATATAAACAAAGCTTTCATGTTGGCAGTTGTCTTGCCGGAGACCGCAAACTGCACGCATACAAGACCCCAACAGATTGAGAAAAACTCTAAGGGTTATTAGGGGCGTATTTAGCTGATATAAGGTGTCCATTTGGCGGGGCGCCGCTTATTATATTATGCGCTACAACGCGCCTGTAAGGTCTTTAAATAGGCGGCTTTTTCATCACGATAAAACAGGTTCATCGTCTCGAATGGAATCATGTTGCCGTCTTTGTTCACAATATGCACACAAGACTTTTTGATGGCCCGCACATCAAAGTCATAAGCATCCATAAACCGCATAATAATGATCCGGAAGAGGTTTTCGTACCCCAAATTCGGAGCAGACACGCGGGGGAGGCAACATAAAAGTGCCCCATTCAGCTCATCAGTAGCACATTCCACCGAGTTACCCGTACTGAACAGTTGTACCATATGCTCTCGGAGGCGCTCGTCTTGTTCATATACAATCGTATTTTTAGAAGCATTAAGCAAATCGTCCGGATTAATAAAGCGCGTAAGGGGGAAGACCTCACCCTCCATTTTAAGTACATATCCCATCGCCAAAGCATCCGGATTACACGGCACGGGGATCAGGTCGTCTTCTGTAAAAAAATCTGTTTGCTCCAAAATCGCTTGTCGAACTTCGGTAAGGGTACAACGATCGGTTTTCGGATTAAAGCCTTCCAGCCGCCCCGCAATTTGTGTCGGTTGAAAGGTAACGCCACGCACACAGGGTTGTTGAAGGGCATAATGAATGATTTTCCCAATTTCGTCGGTATTGACGCCTTTTTGAAGTGTGACTACCAACGTGGTAGAGACATTGTGGCGATTCAGGTTTTCGAGGGCTTTTTCGCGGATGCTACGCAAATCAGCACCACGAAGATGAACCAGTGCATCCAATTTAAAAGAGTCGAATTGCAGATATACCTCAAAATCGGGCATATAAGTAGCCAATTGCGCTGCAAATTCGGGGTCTTTTGCAATGCGGATACCATTGGTATTCACCATTAGGTGGCGAAAGGGGCGCTTTTTGGCGGCGTCCAATATCTCAAAAAACTGAGGGTGTACCGTAGGTTCGCCGCCTGAGAGCTGGATCACATCTGGTTCACCCTCGTTTTTTACCACGATGTCAAACATATGCTCGATCTCGGCAAGGGTACGATGACGACCATAAGTAGGTGAACTACCTGCATAGCATGTGGGGCATGTGAGGTTGCATCGGTCTGTCACCTCAACAAGCGTAAGACAAGAGTGTTGTTCATGGTCGGAACAAAGTCCACAATCATATGGGCAGCCATAATGCACCTTGGTGTTAAACCGCAACGGCATTTCACTGGGCTTCATATAGTTCCGAATACGTTTATAATAGTCAATATCAGTAGCAATCAGCGCTTTTTCGCCTCCATGTTCAGGACAACGTTTGAGCATATACACGTTTCCAGCTTCAAAGACAATTTTAGCATCTACGCGCCGCAAACAGGTTGCGCAAAGGCTTTGTGTATAGTCGTAATAGGTATAAGGGCGCTCCACAATGGATCAGATAAAAGGTCAAAGTAAATGGGTCTATGAACCGTAAAGTACGCTGTTTTTAGTTCTGGAGCCAGAGCAACCATAAACAAGTGATAAAAACAATTGTGGGGCAGATTAGAAACATGGTTGGTCCTAAACCGCCTGTAAATTTGCGTTGGTTCTATTTGTCCATCACCGATCTTAATAGTTATCACCAATCTTAATAGTTATCACCGATCTTAATGGTTATCACCAAAGTTTTTATTCGATAGATGGAGTAACTTGGTACGAATTCCTGCTGGGAACAGTCGCTCAATTGCCCCCAGACTTGCAACTCTATTTCTTGGATAAAGGCGATTTGGTTCGTCGAGACATGAACAATTCAACACAAGAAATACGGATCCCACTTCCGCAATTCGATCGGATGTTGGTATGAGGTTTTACCCCCTTAAATGAAAAGGAAATGCTTATCCGGGCAGATCGAAAAAAGGCGGAAGGTGGTTTGGAAGCCGTTTCTTTTCCTTTTATGCTTTCACCATCAAAAGAGCAACATCAAGGTCTTGTGAGGCAAGTTTATCAGACAAATAACGGTTTCATCTAGGTGGTTTTATAGAAGGTGGGAGTGGATAGCGTATACTGATTCTGCGATTTATGAATCACGCGATCAGGGTAAAACGTGGACAGCACTTTCGGATCCAGCTAAAGAAATTGCTTCAGGTCAAAATGGTAACCCCACGACTTTGGCGCAATGGATTCACACACTGACCAATACCGAACGGCCATCAGGGACGTTCTCGAAATGCCGTCGGGTGTGTATTTCGCGCACATTAGCATTTTTGGGATTATGCAAACAGCAATAACCAGTAACAACCTTGTTCGCTTGGGCTTGGTGAGCGAAACGGTTGACCAAATGGACACTATTAATGAGGGTTGCCCATAGCGGTCCTCCCGGAGCTACTTGGTGCGTCAGGTACACCAATTTTAATAGTGACATGGGTTTTTCCACAACTAAACGGTTTAGCTTGCCCCGCTTACAAAGCCTATCATAAATAGTTGTAGTTCACCCAATCCAAACACAATGCCCCTATTGATGCCCCAAGCAATACGTTTGCAGGTCTTACCAATTAAATAAACAGACACATGCGACCGATGATCCTATTCCAAGCCGTATTCCGATATATTGGGTATCCACTTCTCGCGAGGAACAACTCTTTCATCTTCAACTTTTCAAAACATGTAAAGCCATGAAAAAAATTTTCTTCTTTCTTCTCTTTTTTATCGCTTTCCAAGTGAATGCACAAGTTCGGGTTTCGTGCTTCAATGGGGACGTTAGCGTTGACTCGCTTTGGACACAAGTCGAAACAAGCCACAATGTGTGTACCTTTCGAGTAGCACAACAACGAGATTACACCCTGTTGGCCTCTATTCGCAAGCATCCTTCAGTAGAGCCAAACCGATTAGTCCTTCTCGGTCGAGCCTTAGAAGGCGCTCAAGCAAGAACTCCTGTTATCGGTACGATAGCGAATGTCCGTTTTGGGACAGAAACCAGACCTCATTTTGTAGAACAGTATGGTTTTTTTAGGTTTATGTCTCTTGTTAATGGAGAGATCGTTTCACCCATATATATTTATAAGCATATTAGTGCTTTGTCTAAGGTCGGGGAGACAGAAGCCCAATACTATTTTGAGTTTACGGTTTTGGGTAACGTCAGTGACGCCCAGTCAACCAATGCATATAATCGCTATGAATCGCAATTGAATAATTTTAAAAATTCGTTGCAGTTTAGGCCAAGACTCGTCGTAAATCCAGGCGTAATGACAGGTCCTGCTGGTTCCTCTATCAGAGATGCCGCACGGCCTGCGTTGCCCAGCGGCGTTAAAGTTCCTAATAGAACAAAGCGGTTCTAATGGCTTATCCAAACGTCATCCATTCAGTTAACCCTATTAGACAACTGGCCATGAAAAAGATGATTTTTTGCTTGTTCTGGGTTTTTGCCTCTCAAATACAAGCCCAAGCCGTAACTTGTTTAAACGAGGAAGTTCAGGTGGTTAATCAGTCCGGATGGATAAACCGTGCCAACCAGCCTACCTATTGTACGTTTGATAGAGGCGAGGACTTCACCTCGTATAGTGCAATGCTGCGGAAAGCAGAAGCGGCGTTCCCAGATGTACGTGCATTAGCCGAAAACGTTTTGAGCAATATTCGGGCAGAAACAGGGGTGGAAAATGTTCGGATACTTAGGAATGGGTATTACAACGAGAACCCTCTTACCGATTTCTTTATTGAATTGACCTATGCCAAAAACATACGGGTGGGTCATGACCTAAGAACGGTATATGTCCATAAATTGATCTATGCGTTTGCCAAAGACGGGGAAGTTCAAACTCCCTATTATGCCGAAGTGGGTACTTCTACAGAACTTCCGGGGAATGTGGTTTCTACCCGTTTTACTGCCGAAAGCCCAAGGTTTTTCGCATTCATCCAGTCAATCCGTTTTCCGGTTGTGAGTTCCGTAGTGCCCCGCACCATCAATCCGAAGGTGGTCAAGGTTCCGCAAGGAATTAAAACGCCGCCGAAGCAGCCTTTGCGGATACCGCCCAGGCCCGGAAATTAAAACAAGGTGATTAGAACCTGAATGACAGGATACGTACTTGTTTAAGGAAAGAAAGCAAGGCCGTCTTTTTTTAACTATCTTAAAAGACAACCAAACTTCCAACTCCTAAACCATATGCGTATCCTATTTTTATTGGGCTTCTTGCTTCTGCCAACGTTATTGGAGGCCCAAAGCCCGACAGCACTTATCCCGCAGCCCACTTCTTTTACGGTAGAAAGTGGTTTTTTCGCCTTCCAGCCTTCCACCAAAATTATGGTTTTGCCTGCCGGAAACAAGCGGGCGAAAGAAGTGGCTGTTTTTCTTCGCGACTGGCTGAACCAACAAGTAGGTCTTAGGACGAGCCTTCAGGCGGGGACGCACATTCCGGCGGGCGCTATCGTCCTTGCTTTAGAACGGCACGATGACATTACCGCCGCCGAAGGCTACGAACTCCGCATTCGCAACAACCAAATTCGCCTCTCTGCCTCCGATGAAAAGGGCCTATTTTGGGCCGTACAAACTCTCCGGCAACTATTCCCGCCAAGTGTTGAAGGCGCAAATCCGACGAAAAAGTTCCCCATTAGCCTTCCGGCAGTCACCATAAAGGATGCGCCAAAGTTTGGATGGCGGGGTAGTTTATTAGATGTGGGGCGGCATTTTTTCCCCGTCTCTTTTGTGAAGCGGTACATAGACTTGCTCGCACAGTATAAAATGAACGTCTTGCATTGGCATCTGACCGAGGATCAGGGCTGGCGCATCGAAATCAAGAAATATCCCAAATTGACGGAAGTGGGTGCATGGCGAACCGAAGCGGACGGCTCGCGGTATGGTGGATTTTATACCCAAAAAGAAATTCAGGAAGTGGTGGAATATGCCCGCCTACGGAACATCACCGTTGTGCCGGAAATTGAGATGCCCGGCCACTCTTCGGCGGCACTTGTGGCCTATCCGCAGTATTCTTGCTCTGGCGAGACCAAGACCGTACCTACTACATGGGGCGTGTTTAACGATATTTATTGCGTGGCCAAGCCGGAAACCATGACTTTTCTGAAGGATATTTTGGATGAAGTCATGACGCTATTCCCTTCCAAATTCATCCATATTGGCGGAGACGAAGCCCCAAAAACCGCATGGAATGAGTCTGAACAGACGCAAGCCTTTATGCGCGAAAAGGGCTTAAAAAACGGCGAAGAACTCCAAAGCTGGTTCATCAAAGAAATAGATGCCTACGTTCAGAGCAAAGGTCGCGCCATTATTGGCTGGGACGAGATTTTGGAAGGCGGGCTTGCATCGGGCGCAACCGTACAGGCGTGGCGCGACATCGAACATGCCCGAACCGCTACCAAGTTGGGCAATTACGTCATCTCCTCGCCAACCAGTCATGCGTATTTTGATGGACAACCAGACGGTTTGCCCCTTGAAAAAGTCTATGGGTTTAATCCAATTCCGGAAGGACTTGCCCCCGAAGAAGCCGCCCGAATCCGAGGAGGCGAGGCCAATATCTGGACGGAATACATCACCACGGCAAATTTTGATGCGATGGTCTTTCCGCGCCTCTTGGCCATGTCGGAAGCTCTTTGGACAAAAAGTCCCAAATCTTATACTGACTTTAAAGCCCGTTTAGACCGCGATCACTACCTGCGCCTGCGCCAATGGAACGTACAAGTTGGCCCAGAAAATCGCCCGCTTATTACCATGAAACCCTTTTTTGATGCACAGTCGGGTAGCATCCGCGTGCAAGTGGAGGCCAATGTTTCCGGCATGGCACTACACTACACCACCGACGGAACCGCGCCGAAGCCTTCCTCGCCGCGTTATACCCCAGAGGTGGTCTTTGATAAACCCGGTGATGTCCTGATTTTACCCTTATTAAATGGGGAACCCCTCCTGCGCTCGGTACGGTTTACGGTTCTCGAAAAACACTTGGCCGTTGGAAAAAAACTGAACCTCACCCATTCCCCTTCACCGCGTTATACAGGAACGGGCGATCAAACCCTGACCGATGGCGTACAAGGATCGTTTATCTTCAATGATGGTCTTTGGCAAGGCTGGAACGACGAGGATTTTGAGGCAATAGTGGATCTTGGTACCGCGCAATCGGTGAAGGAAGTAGCCCTTTCTACCCTACAAGTAAGTGGTTCGTGGATTCTTTTACCCAAAGAAGTGACGTTCTCCACCTCCTCCGATGGACAAACATGGCGTACGCCCGCCCGCCTCACCCATGGCGAATCCCCCCGAAGACTGGAGGGTTTCCGTTATCTTTTTGTCCAACCCTTTAGTGGAGAACCCATCCGCTACCTCCGCATTACAGCCAAACGAGACACCCTCCCCGATTGGCACAATGGACGCGGAACGCCCGCATGGGTTTTTATAGACGAAGTGGTGGTGCAGTAGTCCCCGCTAAACAAGTTGATAGCAAGACAAAGTTTTGTAGGTAACCTCTCGTGTTGCTTGCAAAACTTTTTGTTTTTTGGAAGCCTTTCTACGCAACCGCAACACATGATATAAATCCATTAATCTTGAAACCAAGACATCCCCTCCTCGGTCTCTCCTTCGCCAGTGCTTTGTCTGGCTACTTTTTTTCACATCTTAAAGCTCTTTTGGGGGTTCTTGGTCCAAATACTGTGCTAAAAACCTCAAATAAAGCATCCTTGTTTTAGGGGATATAAAATAAAAGCTGCTGCCTTTTATTCCTGTCTGGATTATGTCTGGTGAAAACACCGTCTTTAAATCCCCTAAGTCTTTTGTCATCTTCTCTATAATGATTTAGTTTCAATCCAGAGTTCTAAAAGCGCTTTCGGTGGGGCAAAAAAATACGTTCTCCATGTTTCGGAAGGCCATCGGTCGGTTGACCCCAGCCAATGTAACCAAGAACAAAAGGTTTCTCCCACTCTCCATCTGGTAGCAAAACCCCAATGCCCAAGACCACTGGCAAAATGCCTGTTAACCAATTAAATGATTTTTTAGTATGAAGCAGTTTTTATTGGTTTTATCCCTCGCCACCTTACCACTTATGGCTTTCGCACAACCTGGCAAAACCACAATCCAGCAGGATGCGTCGGGAATCTCCCTTGTGGTAGATGGCAAGCCGCTTATGGTGAATGGTATGAATTGGGATTATTTCCCGATTGGTACCAACTTTAATTATAGCTTATGGAATCAGTCTGAAGTAACCATTAAGGCGGCTTTAGACGAAGAAATGGCGCTTTTAAAAAACATGAATGTAAATGCCATTCGGGTTTATACAGGCATTCCTAAAAAGTGGATCGAATATATATATGACAACTATGGAATCTATACCATGCTCAATCATTCGTTTGGTCGGTATGGACTAACCATAGAGGGCGCTTGGATTGCCAATACCGATTATGCAGATCCCAAGACCAAAGCCCTGCTCCTGAAGGAAGTCACCGAGATGGTGACCACCTATAAAAACACGAGGGGCTTGCTCTTATATCTCTTGGGAAATGAAAACAACTACGGCCTCTTCTGGTCGGGTGCAGAAACGGAAGACATCCCAATAGCAGATAGGCAATCTACCAAGAGAGCAAGAGACATGTATAAACTCTTCAACGAGGCTGCCCTTGCAATGAAGGCGATTGATAAAAGCTATCCGATTGCCCTATGTAATGGTGATTTACTTTTCTTGGATATTATCGCCCAAGAGTGTCCAGATGTAGATATTTTTGGAACCAATGTGTATCGTGGGGTCTCTTTTGGAGACTTGTTTGAGCGGGTAAAGAAAGAATATGGCAAGCCTGTCCTCCTCACCGAGTTCGGCTCGGATGCCTTTAATGCGCTCACCAACGACGAAGATCAAAAAGCACAAGCCCATTACCTAAAAGAGAACTGGAAAGAAATGTATCTCAATGCCAAAGGCTTAGGTAAAGCAGGCAATTCTCTTGGGGGATTTACTTTCCAATTTAGTGATGGATGGTGGAAATATGGACAAACCAAAAATTTGGATGTTCACGACAGCAACGCCTCTTGGGGGAACGGAGGTTATCAGTTCGACTTCCGCGAAGGCCAAAACAACATGAATGAAGAATGGTTTGGAATTTGTGCAAAAGGTCCGACCAACGCACAAGGCTTATACCAGCTCTATCCGCGTGCTGCTTATTACTTATTGAAGGATGTGCATCAACTGAATCCCTATACAACTGGGACGACGACGGCAAAAGTAGAAGCCCATTTTGCAGCAACAAACATCATGGAGGCTGTCTTAAGGGCGCGCTCAGACAAAGCCGCCATTCAGGGACAAGCGGGCGAAAAAATAAAATTATCCCGATTCACCGCAGAGTTTTCTACCTTCAACACAGGCGGGAGCCTCATTTCCACCCCAACAACCGCTGCTTCCGGCAGTACCGATTATCCCAAGCAATTAGGGTTTGATCATATGCAATCGTTTTATGTTGGGATAGAGGCAAAGCCCGTTGCCAACATGATGGCCAATGCCACCTTTAATGTCTTGGGGAATGTGGCCCAAAACCCGATAGACCAAATCTTTTATGAAAACCGAGGCCGACCCGTTGTTTTGAATTCGGACAATGGGAACGTGCAATTGGATGATGTGAACCGCGTGCAAGTATATAGTGCAAGCTATAACTGGAATCATGATTGGTTTAATCTAAACGGTTTTTACCGAATTGGGCATTATCATTGGGGTTACGAAGGCGATTTCTTTGGCTTGTATCCAGAAGCCAATTATGGCCCGATGATTGACATTTACAATGCCACGGCCCCCCTTGGTTTTGAAGTAGAAGGCAAGAAAACGCTCAAACATTTCAAGGCGGCTTTCGGGCCACAATTATGGTGGGGTGCAAATCCCGCATTTTTGCTCAAATATGGCCGAAAAGTCGGAAAGTCCGAACTAACGGGCGTTTATCACGAAGACCTACAAGAACAAGCAAATGTACAAAGCTCGTTTGCCATTCCACAACCCAAAACCCGAAGGGTAGCGTTGCACTTAAATCGCAAACTAGATAAATTTATCTTCGATTTAGGTGGAATTTGGGCAGGTCAGCCTCTCAATGGCAGGGTCTATCAAGTACAAAGAGGAACGGAGGGTAATTACCAAGTCTTCCAACACCAAATTGAGGCAAAGGACAATTGGGGTGGAAAGGCGAAAATCACCTATACAGGCGGAAAGTTTAATTGGTATGCCCAAGGTGCTGCACAAGGATTGGTGGCTTCTGGAGGTGCAGATCAAACGAAAACCTTTACTGGATGGCGTTTAAAGGACAGCGGAAGCGGCAATCAGTACAACTTTTTAACCGGTTTTACCGTTGCTACTGGCCAACTACAAATTGCGCCTAACTTTTTGTGGCAAAAACCCCTCGAAGGCCCCATTAGTACGAGTGTACCCGCTCCGGGAAGACCACGAAACATCCTTACAGACCCGTTTGCAGTAAGGGCTAATAGAGAGCAAATTGCCGGAGAAATCTTATTGAGCTACGATCCAACCCCCGCTTCCTGGATGTATGAGTGGGACAACGACCGTGCAGAAGATGCACCTTTTGCCATGAATCTGGGCTTTATTTATCGTCACCTGCCCACCACCCAAGACGCCGCCGTCGGGATATTCCCAGATGGCAGAAGTTCCTTCCCCTTCAATGGGGCGCCTCCAGCCAAAGATCTTTGGGAAGTGCATTCCAGAATGGTCTCGAAGATTAGCCCGGAAGTGGGGATTATTGCCAACCTTTTTGCTGGAACGGCACAAGCAAATGGGAGTGACCCGCGTACCGTTACACGATTTGGCGGAGACCTCCGCGCGATCTTTAATAAAAGTAAATTAATTGCTTCGGCAAAAATAAATGACTGGGGACCGTTCGACTATCATCGCGATTTTAATTTGACTTTCCCTGTTCAATTAATGGCCGATTTATCTACCGAAATTGCAAAGCCAGATTGGTTTGCATTACCCGGAACACGCATTGGATTACGTGGAGTCTGGAGGACTTTAGACCGTTATTCACCGCGCTACAATCCAACACAAATGTTAGATGCTTATGGGAAATGGGTACCTAATCCCAATGCTGTTGGTTATCCAAATGGTACGGAATGGGAAATCAGAACCTACGTCCATATCAACTTAGGAAACAAATAATATAATTGAAGGGCAGTCCATTTATCATATTCACAGTCAATCTGAAATTCGATGAAAAACAATACATCCATGAATCGTTTGCTCAATGTAATAGGCGTTGTTTGTTACACCCTCTTATTGAGCGGTTGCCAAAACGATGACAGCGTTTTTACGGCTGCAACCTATCCAAATAATCCCGATGTTTTTCTGGATTCATTTTCTGGAGGCTTGAATTATGCCGCCTTTTCAGGTACTGTACCCACGGCTTTTCAGGTGGACAAAAAAGTCACCTATAACAATACGGCCCAATCCATGCGATTTGATGTGCCCAATGCAGGAGATCGCCTAGGAACCTATGCTGGAGGTGCTTTTTTTACGCAGGTTGGCAGAGACCTAACACAATACGATGCCCTTACTTTTTGGGTAAAAGCGACAGAAGCCGCAACCATTGGCGCTATTGGTTTTGGGGTTGACTTGGGCGAAAATAAGTTCCAAGCAGGTTTTAGCGACCTAAAAGTGGGCACTACATGGCAAAAAGTGATCATCCCCATTCCCAATCCAGCAGCGCTAAAAAGTGAAAAAGGCTTGTTTTATGTTTCTGCGGGGAATCAAAGCGGAAATGGATACTCTTTTTGGATAGACGAAGTGCAGTTTGAAAAACTAGGAACCATTGCGCATCCACAACCTTCCATATTGAATGGTGAAAATCAAAACAAATCTGGCTTTGTGGGAATTAATGCCAATATTTCTAACCTACAAGTCCTCTTCAATATGCCTTGGGGAGAAAATCAGGGGGTTAATGTTACCCCAAATTATTTCACCTTTATCAGTTCCAAGCCGGAAGTTGCTTCCGTAGATGCAAAAGGTATTGCAACCATTGTAGGACAAGGCACTGCCACGATTACAGCTAAATTGGGAGATGTTACGGCAAAAGGTAGCCTTACCCTCACGGGTACAGGTGTTTTTGTTTCCGCCCCATCCCCTACCAGGGCCGCAAACCGGGTTATTTCCGTATTTAGTGATGCCTATACTAATGTCCCAGTAGGGTACTATAATGGCTATTGGGCACCTTTCCAAACCACCCAATCTGCCGATTTTAAAATTAATAATGACAATGTGTTAAATTACACCGCATTTAATTTTGTTGGAATTGAATTTGCAAACCCTGTCATTAATGCCAGTTCGATGACCCATTTTCATACCGATATTTTCATACCCGGTACGCTCGCAACAGGGGCAACATTCAAAATCCAGCTTGTTGACTTTGGCGCAGATGGTGCTTTTGGAGGCAATAATGACAAAAGTCATACCATCACTTATACAGCACCGACCCTAGGCGGCAATAGGTGGATAAGCATTGATATTCCCTTCTCTGTAATGACCGGACTGACAAGCAGAACAAGCTTGGCACAGATCGTTTTTGAAGGAACAAACATCAGTAATTTTTATGCCGATAACATTTATTTTTACAACTAATGTACCTCACTTTTAAAACCAAAAATGCAATGATAAATTTTAGATATAACCCTAACTATTGGGTTCTCACAGGCATTTTATTCTTTTTCTTGACAAGTGGTTGTGATCTAAATGAAGGACAGAATTTACCTGAACGAAATTGGAGTCTGACTTGGTCGGACGACTTTGATGGACAAGCAGGGACGCTTCCTAATGCCCAAAAGTGGTCCTTTGATATTGGTAGAGGGGAAAATGGATGGGGCAATTCGGAGTTACAGTATTACACCAATAGACCTCAAAATGCTGCTTTAGATGGAAGCGGAAACCTCGTTATTACGGCCATAAAAGAAAATTTTGGAGGTGCCAGTTATACCTCTGCACGTATCAAAACAAAAGATATTTTCACACAAAAATATGGTCGTTTTGAAGCCCGTATTCAAACACCATATGGTCAAGGAATTTGGCCCGCTTTTTGGATGTTGGGTGATAACATTGAAACAGCAACGTGGCCTTTATGTGGTGAAATAGACATCATGGAACAACGCGGCCAAGAACCTTCTGTTCTAAACGGATCCTTGCATGGTCCCGGTTTTTCTGGTGCAAACCCATTAACGGGAAAATATGTCCTCAAAAACAGCCGATTTGATACCGGGTTTCACGTGTATGCGGTTGAATGGTTTGAAGACCGGATTGATTTTTTTGTGGATGATTTGCTCTTTCATCGGATCACTAAAAAAGATATTCCTACAAACGGGCAATGGGTTTATGACCATCCTTTCTTTATGATCCTGAATGTGGCGGTAGGCGGAAACTACGTGGGGGCACCTAATGCGGGCACCAATTTCCCACAAAAAATGATCATAGATTACGTGAAAGTATATCAAGAAATGTAATATCTGTTGTACGAATAATCTATTTTTTTAAAAAAATCCTCCATAATGAAACAGGTCGTCTTCGGCAACACTACATTTTATCAAATTACCAATATTGATAAAATGAGGCCATTCTTTATGACAATTTTGAGCTCCTCGAATCATTGGATGTTTGTTTCGAGTAACGGCGGACTTACGGCAGGCCGGATAAGTGCTGATTTTTCGCTTTTCCCATATTATACCGAAGACAAAATTACAGATGGTGCCGAATATACTGGCTCCAAAACCATTATCCGAGGTAAAAACAAGGCAGGTGTTTACGTCTGGGAACCCTTCTCTGAAAGAAATAGAAGTCATTTTGAAACCCAGCGAAATTTGTATAAAAGTATTTATGGAAATGAGCTTATTTTTGAAGAGATTAACCAGACTCTTGGATTAATTTTCAGGTACCAGTGGAGCAATGCTGCCCAATACGGTTTTATTCGAAAAGCAACATTGGTCAATCTGAATGCCGAAAATTGCCAACTTGACGTGCTCGATGGCCTACAGAATATACTTCCGGCAGGTGTTGGTAGTGATTTACAGAACTTTTATAGCAATTTGGTGGATGCCTACAAACAAAGTGAGCTGGCAATGCCATTGGGACTGGGCATCTATGCCCTTTCAGCCATTATTGTGGATCGGGCGGAACCCAGCGAGGCGCTTAAAGCCAATACCGTTTGGTCGTTCGGGCTTCAAAATCCTATCAATTTGCTCTCTACGTTTCAATTAGAATCATTTAGGAATGGACGGACAATCCATCCTGAAATTGAAAATAAAGGCGAAAAAGGGGCTTATTTTATCTGTGAAACCCTCTCGCTAACTGCAAATGATGTTAAAGAATGGTATATGGTGGCGGATGTTCATAAAAGCCATAGTGAGGTTATTCACTTAATGGAAGCCCTTAAACAACCGACTCGTTTAATAAAAGATGTTTTAGCAGATGTAGCGGAAGGCACAAGCAATCTCCTTAAATTGGCTTGTAATGCAGATGGATTACAAAACACCTCCGATCCGCTTAAAGACTCTAGACATTTTTCCAATGTCTTATTTAACATCATGCGAGGCGGTATTTTTGATGACCAATATTTGATTTCAAAATCAGATTTTTTATCCTATCTTAATAACGCAAATAAACATATTTTTAAATTAATTTCAGAAGAAGCAATAAAATGGCCAGAGAAATTTGATTTTAATTTCATTACACAGCTATATCTTTTCGATACAAATACTGACTTTCAAAGATTATCTAAAGAATATCTGCCTCTGTATTTCAGCCGAAGACATGGCGATCCCTCACGTCCATGGAATAAGTTTTATGTAAATACCATCAATGAAACCGATGGTAGTAAAGTATTGGATTATCAAGGGAACTGGCGGGATATTTTCCAAAATTGGGAAGCATTGGCCATGTCCTTTCCTGAATATGCGGAAAGCATGGTTTATAAATTTTTAAATGCAACTACGTTTGAAGGATATAACCCCTATAGAGTAAGTAAAGACGGTTTTGATTGGGAAATTATTGAGCCAGATGATCCTTGGGCGTATATCGGCTATTGGGGGGATCATCAAGTGATCTATTTATTAAAATTTTTGGAATTTATAACCGCTTATAAACCTGATTTATTGGGAAATTTATTCGATAAAGAAAGTTTTGTTTATGCCCATGTTCCTTACAAGATAAAAAAATACCAAGATATTGTTCTCAATCCAAAAGATACAATTACTTTCGATCACGTAATGGACTTACGTATCCGAGAAGAAAGAACTAATGTTGGATCGGACGCTTGTTTAGTAAAAGATGAAGACAACAATATTCATCACGTTAACTTCATTGAAAAAATTCTCGCTGTTATCTTATCCAAAATATCTAATTTTATTCCGGAAGCGGGTATTTGGATGAATACCCAAAGGCCCGAATGGAATGATGCGAACAATGCGTTGGTTGGAAATGGTGTTTCGATGGTTACTTTATACTATTTACGTCGTTTTTTGGTTTTTTTCGAGAAAATATTATGCACATCGCCTGTTAGTGAAGTTAAGATTTCTCAAGAACTCATTGACTGTTACAAAAATATTCGGAAAGTTCTGGAAGATAATGTGGCTTTACTCTCGTCAGAAATCACCGATTCTGATCGTAGAAACATCATGGACCAACTTGGTGAAGCAGCAAGTTCTTACCGTTGGCATGTATATGATCACGGATTTTGGGGTAAAAAACGAACCATTTCTATTGAAGGTATTCAGCGATTTAATAAAGTGTCTTTACAGTTTATTGACCACACCATTCAGTCTAACAAACGGCCAGATGGGCTTTACCATGCATATAACTTAGCCTCATTTGAAGGGCAAGCTGTACAGGTATCTCGCCTTACTGTCATGCTGGAAGGTCAGGTGGCAGCACTAAGCGCAGGGATATTGGATGCTAAACAAGTGGTACAGGTGCTAAACGCATTAAAGCAAAGTCCTTTATATGTTGAAGACCGAAATAGCTACATCTTATATCCAGATAAAAAATTACCGGGCTTTCTGGAAAAGAATACATTTGATGAGTCAGAAATAAAAAATTGTTTATTGATTCAGGAATTAATAGAAAAAGGTAACAAGTCAATCATTGAGAGAGATGCATTAGGATATTATCATTTTAATAAGAATTTTAAAAATAATAATGACTTAAAAGACGGATTATCGAATTTAATTTCACTTCATTACGTACATTATAATGAAGTTGAATTAAATAAGATATATCTAATCTACGAGAAGATATTTAATCATAAAGCCTTTACAGGGCGGTCTGGGACTTTTTATGCATATGAAGGGTTAGGCTCTGTCTATTGGCATATGGTTTCAAAATTATTATTGGCTGTTTTAGAAAATATATTTAAAGCATATCAGGAAAAAGTAGCTAAAAAGGATTTTGACGCTCTCGTCCAACATTATTATGACCTTTATGAAGGTCTTGGCGTTCATAAGTCTCCACAAGCGTATGGTGCATTTCCTACAGATGCTTATTCGCACACACCTTCCAGAAAAGGTGCACAACAGCCTGGCATGACTGGACAAGTAAAGGAGGACATTATCTGCCATTGGGGTGAATTAGGTGTTCAGATACAAAATGGCCAACTTCATTTTAAACCTATCATTCTTACAAAAAAGACATTTAAGAGTGATCCATTTTTGTTTACTTATACAGATGTTAAAAACAAACAAAATAAGTATCTCATTCCTGAAAATAGCATGGCATTTACTTATTGTCAGGTTCCGGTAATTTATGAGCTTGGAGATAAAATAAGCATGACTGTAACCTTAAAGAATCAAGAAGAGATAGTATTTAATACCAGTGTACTATCAGCCGAATTAAGCGAAGCCATATTTTTAAGAAAAGGAATTGTGCAATCCATAAAAGTCTGTATTAACCCTAATGCATTAATCTAACTCTTACCTTATGAGATACTTTTTTTTATTTCTTGTTATTTTCTTGGGGATAGATACGGTTATGTCGCAGGCTAAAAGTTGGGAAGTAAATGCATGGAAATCTTCTGCTAGTGGAGATGCTTTGACAGCGGTAAGTATTCAAAACATTACAACCTCTCCCAGTGTGATTATTCGGATTCAGCCTAAGATTAAATTTCAGAAAATATTGGGATTTGGTGGTGCTTTCACCGAAGCAACTACATATTTATTACAAAAATTGAGTGTGGCAAACCGAAAAAAAATATTAAACGCATACTTTGGACAAGAAGGAGCAAATTATTCTTTGTGTCGAACCCAAATGAATTCATCAGATTTTTCTCTTGATCATTATGCATATGCGATGACACCAGGCGATACATTACTAAAAAATTTTGACATACGTCATGATGAAGAATCCATTATTCCCATTATCAAAGAAGCACAAAAATTTTCTAAAGAAGGCTTTAACTTAATTGCTTCTCCGTGGACAGCTCCCCCTTGGATGAAAGACAATAACCATTGGGTGGGGGGTAAACTTAAACCAGAATATTACGCTACTTGGGCATTGTTTTTTTCAAAATACTTAGATGCCTACAAAAGACATGGAATTCCATTTTGGGGTATTACCGTAGAGAATGAACCAAATGGGAATGGCAATAATTGGGAAAGTATGCACTATACTCCACAAGAAATGACCAATTTTGTACAATACTATTTAGGCCCTCACCTTGAAAAAAATGGATATAAAAGTATTAAAATTTTAGGTTATGATCAAAATAGGGCGGACCTAAAAAATTGGGTAGATGAAATGTATCGCACATCAGAAAGTAGTCGCTATTTTCATGGAACAGCCATACATTGGTATGAAAGCACCTACGACTATTTCCCGGAAGCGTTGGATTATGCCCATCATAAAGCACCCGAAAAACATTTAATTCAGACAGAAGCCTGTATAGATGCAGAAGTACCTGTATGGCAGAATGATCAATGGTATTGGCAGCCCCATGCCACAGATTGGGGTTACGATTGGGCATCTGAGCATGAAAAATACCTCCATCCTAAATATGTACCCGTCTATCGTTACGCCGAAGACATTATCGGCTCTTTAAATCACTGGGTAGAAGGCTGGATTGACTGGAACATGGTATTGGATCAACAAGGTGGACCAAATTGGTTTAAAAATTGGTGTATTGCACCCATCATTGTAAACGTAGAAAAAGATGAAGTCTATTTTACGCCTTTGTATTATGTGATGTCGCATTTTAGCAAATTCATCAGACCGGGAGCACATAGAATTGGCCTTTCAAACTTAAATAGTACTATCCATGCAACCGCTGTCGAAAATACAGATCATTCTATTGTCTTGGTATTGTTAAATAAAGAGAAAAAGCCCCAGACTGTCTCCATTCATCTGGATGGTTTTTCTCACATATTTAATTTAGATCAAGAAAGTTTGCAAACCATAACCCTAAAACCCCATAATTAATTATGAGTAACCAGATCAATCAGGGTGTACCGATCGTCCAAAAAATGGCCTTTGGTGCTGGTCACTTGGTGAATAATCTTTTTCCGGGTGCCTTGGGGGTTTTTTCCTTTTTCTTACTAACAGGATTTGGAATTGACCCCGTGTATGCAGGTATGCTGTCTGCCATTCCTCGTTTTATAGATGCTTTATCAGACCCAATTATGGGTTTTATTTCTGATAATACGAAATCAAAGTGGGGACGAAGAAGGCCTTATATCTTTGCGGGTGCTATCTTTGCGGGTATTTTCTTTTTTGTTCAATGGCAAATGAGTGAGGCAAATGGAACTGTTTTTAATTTTTGGTATTTTTTGATTACCTCTATTATATTTATTTTATTTAATACCATGTTTTCTACCCCATTAATTGGTTTGGGGTATGAAATGACAAGTGACTATAAAGAAAGAACAAGGTTGATGGGCTTTTCTCAAACAGTAAGCCAATTGGCTTGGATGATTGTGCCCTGGTTCTGGGTATTGGTTGCTGATCCAAATTTGTTTGCCACACAAGCAGAAGGTGTTCGCACTTTATCTATTATAGTAGGTATTGCGTGTATTATTCTCGGCATTTTGCCAGCTATTTTTTGTAAAGAAGTAGCCGCTTCTCATATTGAAAACCAAGCAGACTTAACCTTAAAAAACACCTTTAATAATTTAGGTAAGTTATTTAAAGATATTAAGAACATGAGCCGCAATATTCCATTTATGCGTCTATGTGGAGCGACTTTTTTGGTCTTCAACGGCTTTCAAATGGTTGCTTCATTTAGTATTTTTATTATTGTTTTTTACATGTTTAATGGTAGTTACGAAGCAGCTGGCACTTTACCTGCTTGGTTTTCTACCATTAGTGCCCTGGCAACGGCCTTTTTGGTTATTCCTATTGTCACCATGTTGGCCAATAAATATGGGAAGCGGACGGCATTTGTAATTTCTACTTTCATTTCGATTATTGGGTATATTCTGAAATGGTGGGGATTTAATCCGGAAAACCCTTGGATGATTTTTATGCCTGTTCCATTTATTGCCTTTGGATTGGGCGGCTTATTTACCTTAATGATGAGCATGACCGCCGATGTGTGCGACTTGGACGAGTTGGAAAATGGTATGCCACGAAAAGAAGGAACCTTTGGCGCCATTTATTGGTGGATGGTCAAACTTGGTCAAGCCTTGGCGTTGTTTTTAGGGGGAATTGTACTAAAAGTAGCTGGATTTGACCAAAATGCCGCGATACAGACCGCCGAAACAATGACGCTTTTACGTATTTTCGATATTGCTCTGCCTGCCATAACAGCCGCGCTGGCTATTTGGTTGATGTGGAATTACGACTTATCCGAGGAAAAAGCAAAGGAAATTAAAGCGGAACTTGTACGCAGAAGAGGCGAGTTATAAGAAGCCATATCACATTGTTTGATGAAGAGAAAAGGAAAGGGGAGTCTCGCAGATGCAGGCTCCCTTTTCCTTTGGTATAAAACCTTCTGGGTTTAGTTTCAGCCGATTAGGCCGTTCACTTGAATGATCTGGCTTTGCGAGAGACCTATTTTGATGTCTCATAAGCAAAGACCACAGGTTCGGCAGGGCGAAAACGATAGGAAAAAACCATAACCTTATCCTACACTTGGTCTTTGGCCAATACCTAAAGTTGTTCCGTCATAAGACAGGAATGACCATTATTTGGAAGGTGAATTCTTTAGCCATGTGAGTAACACGCGATTAAATGCTTCCGGCTGTTCTAATGGCAACAAGTGTCCGGCTTTTTCCACCAACTCCACTTTTGCATTATGGAGGGCACTTCCGGCGCGACTGGCAATGTCTGCTGTGGTGAGGCCGGGATTAAAGAAACGGTTTGGAATCATTTTGTCCCCCTTGCCATAAAGAACCAAAACAGGGAGGTGGAGGACATCCAACTGCTCATAGACAGCCCCGTCCAACATGCCAGAAACCGATTTTTCGTTGACCTCGGCATAGGCGCGGAAGTCTGGCCGGGTTTTCCATGCTTTCCGTTGTTCTACCAACCATCCAAATTTTGGGGCGTCATACGTATCGAAATTAAGGGCAATACTGGTCGTGATTTGTGGGTCGGTGGCCTCCATAATAGACTTGACGGTCATGAAGTTCCTTAGACTCGTACGGGCTTTTTCGTCGAAGGTCTCTATGCCAGCCGCCGAGACCAAAACGAGCTTCGACACCTTGTCCGGATGCTGAAGTGCGAGCGTCATCCCGATTTGTCCACCCATAGAGAGGCCCACATACGTCACTTTTTCGATTCGCATGGCTGTCAGAAAAGCCGCTACTTGATCGGCAAACCACGGCATGGTCGCCGGCACTTGCTCCTTAGACGAAGCGCCGTAACCAGGCAGATCTATGGCAATGACGCGGTACCCTTCGGTGAATGCTGGCAGGTTTTCCTTCCAAAAAGATGAGTTGGAACCCAAGCCATGTACAAACAAAAGCACCTCTTTGCCTTTTCCGCCTTCCCAAAAAGCAATTTGGTGGTTGCCAACGGTTATTTTTTTGAGGGGAGCAAGGGCGTGGGGCAAGGCATCGGTAACGGGCATGGTAGGTATTTTTGTGGCCTGACATCCAGCCAAAAGAGTAAAAATCAGCAGATTAAAAAAAAGTGTTCTCATAAGGTTGATGTAGTATTCGGGGTATTCAAACGATCTGCCAGTTCCCGTTTTAGGATTTTACCACTATGGCCTTTGGGTAATTCGGGCAGGAAGTGGACGTATTTTGGGATTTTATAACGTGCAAGGAAACGCTGACAATGGGCGATGATTTCCGCCTCGGTAGCGTTTTGATTCGGCATTAGGGCAATAAAGGCCAATCCTGTTTCGCCCCATTTGGCATCTGGTATGCCGATAACGGCAGCCTCGGCCACCGCAGGATGTTGGTACAAAACCTTTTCCACCTCGGCAGGATACACATTCTCGCCGCCCGAAATATACAGGTCTTTTTTACGTCCGGCCACATAGAAATACCCTTCTTCGTCCACACGCACCAAGTCTCCAGTATAGAACCATTCATTCTGCAAGGCTTGGGCAGTTGCAGGTTCATTCCGCCAATATCCAGAGGTAGTCATGGGGCCGCGCATGAGCAGTTCGCCCGTGGTTCCGGCAGGCACATCGTTGCCAAAATCGTCCACTACCCGAACGTCCACATAGAAATTAGGAAAGCCAATGGATCCGGCTTTACGGATGGCGTCTTCTTCGGGTAAAGAAAAGCAGTTTGGTCCAACTTCCGTCATCCCAAACCCTTGCCGAATGGGTACGCCTTTTTGTTGCCAAGTTTGGATAAGTGGAATTGGCATGGGTTCGCCGCCTACAATTGCATATCGCACACTTTGGAGATTTACCCTTCCGAAATTGGGATGATCCGAAAGCATTTTCATCATGGTTGGTACGCCCCAGATGATACTCATTTGCTCGTTCTCGCCTAGTTCGAGGATTTCCGCCGGATCAAAGCGGTCTAATAAAATGGTGGTTGCTCCCAGCAAAAGAAAGGGCGTTAGCAGGACATTCCAGCCGCCTGTATGGTAAAACGGTGCGGCGTTGAAGGAGATGTCCTTGGTGGTCAGGTCGAGACGCATGATGGTATTATACGCATTAAAGGCCAGCATCTTGTGCGTGATCATGGCTCCTTTGGGTCGTCCAGTTGTGCCAGAGGTGTAAAGGATCATAACGGCATCGTCTGGATTTTGCTGAAACGATGGCAAACTAAGTTCTTTATTCTCAATAACCTGAAGCACTTTTGTTATAGGCAAACAAATCGGCTTTGCGTTTGTTACATATTCGGCAAAAGCGTCTCCATAGAAGAGTACCGCCGGTTCACTATCCTCAACGATGTATTGCACCTCGGAGGGGGTAAGGCGATAATTCAGTGGAACGAGGATGAGTCCGACTTTCTGACAGGCAAAAAAAAGCAGGATATGCGCCAAACTATTCTCGGCAAGCACCGCCACTCGATCGCCCACCTTGAGGTTGTACTGTGTGAGGAGCCAATGGGCTGTTTGATTGCCCAAATGGTCACATTCTAAATAAGAAAGCCGTCGGTTTTCCGGCTGCCAGATGAGGGCCGTTTTTTGTGGGTAATATTGTGCATTTCGGGCGAGCCAGTCTGTTCTCATACAGGTTATCTTTTATGGAAGGACGGACGGTTGGAGAGGACGAACAACGTAGCGACGATCAAACTGCCGATAAGGGCAAAGGTAGCCGGAACGGCGGGGTTATTGGACATCAAGGTTATTTTGCCGTAGGTCATGCCAAAATGAATCACAATAGCGGTCAAAGCCGTGATCAATACGCCCATTTTTGTAAGTCGTTTAGAGAAAATCCCAAATAAAACGGGCGCAAAAGTAGCTGAAAACAGTCCATAAACGCCATTTTGTGCCAACATTGCTACCGATAGATCGGGCTTGATTTGGCTGGCAGAGATCAGAAATAATACCGGGGCCAATACCACCAAAAAACCCTTTCCATATCGTAGCGCCTGTCGGTCCGCGTCCTCTCGAGATTTTTCGGGTTGGGGGAAAAGGTTTTTATAGACATCGTTGGCAAAGATGGCTGAGAGCGAAACGAGCAAGCCTTCCATCGTAGAAAAACCCGCAGAAAGCAGGCCAAGCGCTACAATTCCCCGAACCACAGGCCCAAAATGATCGGTCAGATAGCGGGGCATGACGGCATCTACGGCAAGACTTGGATCGTTAAACTGGATGCGGGCAAAAGCACCGACGACCAGCACCATGAAGAAGAAGAAAACCGTTACAAGACCTGTCGTAAGGTATTTATTTACATCACTTTCTGTCTTGAGATAAAGGGCTTTGGAAATAATATGCGGCTGCATAATCACCGCCACGCCAATCATAAAATTGGCCACATAGACCTCAAAGAAATTCCTAAAAAGTGCACTCTTGGGGTTGATTGGTTGGGCGAGCCAGGGGTCTATGGCCCTCAGTTTTTCTAAGAACCCGCCAAGCCCGTCCGCAAAATACGAAATACCAGAGCCGAGCAAGATTAGTGCCACCACAAGCATGATAAGTGCCTGTACCGAATTGATGAGAATATGTGCGCCTGCGCCACCAAGAAAAATGGCCACCAATGGTAAAATGATGACGATGGCAATGGCCACCAGTAAATCTATACCCAGCAACGCTCCCAAGACACGGGCCAATCCAACCGTAATCAATACCAAAAAAGTAATGAGCAATAAACTTAAAAAGGCATAAAAAAGCGTAAGCCGTTTATCCCCAAATCGGTCGCCAATCCATTGTGGAACCGTTAAAACCGCAAACTGATCGCCCACCCGCCGGAAACTCTTGGAGACAATGATCAGCCCCACCATAATGCCCAGCGGTGTCGCCACGGCATATCCTAAAAATCCAGCCATTCCAAAGTGATAGACCAAGCCGGGATTGATTACAAAAGTGGCCGCACTTGTCAGATTGGCCGCCAACGATAGACCCACCCAAGTCGGGTTGACCTGACGATTACCCACCGAAAAAGAGGCCAAGCCTTTGCTCTGACGAAGACCGAGATAGGTGGCATAGGCCATAAAGGCCACATATATGCCAAAAAAAATCCAACCAATGACGTGCGAATCCATAAAGGTATCTTTTGTGAGGGGTTGAAAAATTTACCAGCGGAGCGCTAACGCAGCCATGGCCGCTCCACCGCCAGAGGTAACGATAAAGATCAAATCTCCCCGACGGAGTTTACCCGCCGCGTTGGCATCGGCCAGGGCCATCGGAATGGCGGCGCTTCCGGTATAACCATATCGGTCCATGATGTAATGGGTTTTGGTTTCTGGAATCGCGAAATGCCCCAGTACCTCGCGGATCGTGAGGATGTTAATTTGGGTGAAGAAATAACGATCCACCTCTTGTGTCGTTATGCCCAACTCGGCGCATAATGCTTGAATCACCCCCGTCCAAAGGTCAAAATTAAACGTTTTGGGGAATTTTTTCCGGAATTGAAGCAAATGTTGTTGTTCATGAATCAGGACTTCGGTTGGGGGTGTTGCGGCTCCACCCACATAAAGACCCATATAGTCGTTGTACTGACCATCGGACCATAAACGAGAAGCCAGAACCCCGCTTTCGTCTTCAGAGGGCGTTAGTACCACCGCACCTGCACCATCTGCAAAAAGTGTGGCGACATTGCGGTCTCTGAAGTCCAAAAAGCGGCTCATGCCATATGCCCCAATCACCAAAACGTATTGATAGCGCGGATCTGCCCCAATGTATTTACTGCCGATGTCCAAGGCCGTCGCAAATCCGGCACAGGCGGTATTGATGTCGAAGGATCCGGCACCGGTAGCGCCTATTTTATGTTGTACGATGGCAGCCGTAGAAGGCGAGAGGAAGTCTGGCGTATCAGTCGCAACTACCACCAATTGAATGTCTTGCGGCTGGAGACCCGCATTTTGGATGGCGCGCCGCCCTGCTTCAGCGGCCAGATCGGATGTGGTTTGTTCGTCTGTCATGTATCGCCGCTCAAAAATATGGCGGTTTTCGCGCAGAAAAGCATCTACATCCTGTTGATAAAGGTCATTGAAGAATGTATTAGGGATCACCCGTTCCGGTGCATACAAACCTGTTCCGATAATTTTGGCTTTGCGCATACTACTTTTAAATCCGACTCGTGTGTAGAAAAGCGGTTTGGTGAGTTTAATGAGCAAAAACGGGTGGCAGTTTGGATGAACCACCACCCGTTTTCGATAACTGGCTTATTTCATATTGGCTTTGAGCTCAAACGAAATCAACCGTCCGATAGAAGGCGAACCAACAAATTCGCGTTGTTCTACATTAAAGACATTGCTGACCGCAGCCCCCAGCGAGAACACCTTGTTCAGGGCGTAGCCCATACTTAGGTCCACCGTAGTGAAGCCGCCCAATGCACCATGATCCCAGTTTTTAAGGTAGCTGGCCGCTGTGCCAGAGGGCAGGGTAACCGAGACCACCCCACGTTTGCCTTCGCCAGCCGCCGTACCAATCTGGTTTCCGGAATAAAAATCGTATTCTTGTACCCACCGAGCCGATATGTTGGCAAAGAGGGGTTTTCCGGCGATATTGGCCAAACTCAACGTACCCGCTACACGGTGGTTGGGGGCATTGAGGCTTCGCTCTTCTGCCGAGACCACACCGTCACGGTTTGCATCGTTTTTGAGGTCTCCGTCTGTGATGTCGGAGTCGAACCAAGAATACTTCACCCCAAGTGTAGTATTCTTGTTAAGGTAATAGTTTATCCCCAAGTCCACCCCCCAAGCGTCCACTTGGCCATAGTTGAAGTAGGTAAGGAATTGTGCGCCCGAAAGAACACCCGCTGCACTAACCGCTCCTGGAAGCGCGGTATTTTTAATTTCGATATCTCCCATTGAAAGCGGGCGGCCCAAAATACCGATCGAAGGACTCAAGAAGTCTTTGGTTTTGCCATAATATCCGGCTACATCCACAAATACTTTTTTGTTGAACGTTCCTTTATACCCCACTTCATACGTTCCGATTTGCTCTGGACGCAATGGGTCGGTGGTTTTAATGGCCGCTGCGTCATTCACATTGGCCCCATTCGGGATGTAACGAATGCCTTTTCCGTTGCCATAAACGATGTTGAAGATATAGGCATATTGAAATAAAATCAACGGATTCGAGAAAGCGCGGCCATAACTTGCCCGAAACGCACCATCACCCACCGTTTTTACAAGCGCTACTTTCGGTGCAAACTGGTTGCCGAAGTTACTATGGTTGTCTAAGCGCCCCGCAGCCACCAATTTGAAGCCCACAGGCAAGGTTTTTTCCAATTGTAAGGCGGCTCCCATTTGGGTGACATTAATGAGGGTGCCTTCTTGCCCGGGAACCGTGCTGTCTGCAATGGAGGTTCCAAAGGTATTGGGTTGGTCATTTTGGTAATTCGCCGAGGCTACAACGTTTAGGCCCAATGCTTCAAACGAGTTGTTGTATTGCAGTTCGGCATTTAACCGCCCCGATTTTTCCTTGAATTGGTTACCCAAACGGAGACCAAAAGCATCAGCGGCTTCGGAGGATAAACGCCCCACTACCGGAAAGAAGGGGTTGGTGGCATCGGTAATGGTACTGTTGATGCGGTTCGTGTAGTCACGGGTGTAAGGGGTGATACCATACGAGGTTCCTACGTCTGTCCAGGTATAATAAACCTGACCAAATAGACGTGGTGATACATAACGGGCTTGGGCATAGGAGAATTTCCAGTCTCGGATTTGGTTACGCCCCACATTGTTCACACTCAGAAAATCGTTTACGCTTCCGCCATACGACAAGATAATATCGTTTCCGGCTTTGGGCGTAAAGTATAAATGACCTTCACCCCGAATGTGTTGGAAGGTGTGGTCCACATTGCGTTCCGGAACCGAGCGGACACGACCATAAAAAGTCCCCCCTACATAAACACTATCCCTAAAGTCGAAGTCTTCCCCTTTGGTAAACTCACCCGTTACCTTAAAAGCAAACTTATCGCCCAGGGTTTGCGCATGACGTAAGCGTGCTGAAAGTACACTTTGATTTCCACCAGACAGGGCAACGGTGGTTCCCGGATGGCGACGCGGGTCTTTGGTAATGGTATTCGCCACACCATTATGCGCATTCGGGCCATACAATGCCGAGTTCGGGCCTAGCACTACTTCTAATCGCTCGATGTCTTCCTTTATCACGGTATTCATAATCCCCGCAGGCAGGCCACTTCCACCCGCCATCATGGAGTTTCGGCCATCGGTCATGGCCATTACCTTCGCATTAAAGGCATTATTAAAGCCACGTGCATTAAAGCCCACACCTGTTACACCCGTCCGAACGAACTCTACCCCTTGAATCTTTGAGGCCAGTTCGCCCACATTAAACGAGGCAATTTGGTCTAAATCTTTAGCCGTAATCACGCTAATAGAAGCCGGCGCTTCGGTCAGCTTTTCGGGACGGCGAGAAGCCGTAACCACCACCTCGTCTCCAGAAAGTGTTACCGGATTCAGCGAAACATCTAAGGTTTGGTCTTTTCCTACGGCCAACAATACGGTGCGGGTCTCGGTGGCATATCCCACAAACGAGTATCGGATGCTAAACGTACCTGCTTTGCCCACACGAAGGGAATAAGCCCCCGTCGTGCTGGTAACGGTTCCTGTAGAAGAACCAACAACGGCTACTGTAACGCCAGGCAGTGGTGTATTAGAGCCACTATCTCGGACGATACCACTTACCGTTTGTGCAGACACCATTGGCGCTATCACGCAAAGCAATGCCACGCCGCAGGCCCATAACGTGCGGAAAGGTTTCATTTTTTGTTTGGGTTTGGATGATTAGGTCAGTAAGATGATCAAAAACGCTCCTCTTCGTGACGATTGGAAAGGGGTTTTTGGGATTTCCATTCTTCCGAGAAGTTGCGGTAAAAAGTCTCCATAAGCGTGTAAAAAGCACGCATGTGTTCCAAATTTCGGGTCAGATGTCCGTTTCCGGGTGCATCCGGCGATACCTCGTTCAAAAACTGCTCGGCAATGCGGCGATTGCGCCGTACCGTTTGCATGTTGAACATAAAGTTGTTGAAGAATAAGTCGGGGTGGGTGGTATAATAATCCCGACGATTCTCCGGACCAGTCACCTTTCGCAAAATACCCATCGTAGAAAGCTCACGAACCGCCGTGGAAATCGGACCTTTAGAGCGGCCCAACGCATCCACGATATCATCGAGGCTCATGGGTTCCGGCTGACCCAGTAGAAGGCCCACAATGAGTCCTTTAATCCGTTGAAAACCGTAATTTTCATAGATATTGCCAAATTCTACGACCAATTCGTGTTGCAGGGGTGAGAGTTCAAGCGACATTTATAAATTTTGTTTTGTTTGATAATTTTCAAACGATTGAAATATAAGAAAGCGCTTTCCGTTGCGCAAGCATTTTATGAGTTAATGCCCAAAATATTTGTCTATCGGCAATAAAACCAATTTGATACATGAAGCAGCCACTAATTCGGGGTATCTTGCCCTTGCTGTCTATGCCTTATGCATGTATTTTGACTTATTCTTTCCGTGTAGAGCATGTCCATCATAACAACCCCTTATCCCATGCGCCGAACGAAGTTCATTTTTATTGTTTTACCGGAAGTTCACCTACTGGATCTTGCGGGGCCAGACCAAGTCTTGAGCGAGGCCATAGATTTTGGCGCCAACTTCGAGATCGTGTACTGTGGCATCGAGCACGAAATCCAAACCTCTGCAGGCTTGGGCCTTCACCGACTAATGCACTTCTCCGAGGTGACCTATGCCGCAGGAGACTATATTATTATCCCAGGATCGCGGGTCAAATACATTATGTCTGATGCATTCCGGAAACAAGAGGCGCTATTTCATTGGATTGCAGGGGCCAACCAGAATGGGGCCCACTTGGTCAGTATTTGTGTGGGGGCTTTTGTCATGGCCGCAGCGGGTGTGCTAAACCAACGGGCTTGTACCACCCACTTTCAGTTAATCCAACAACTCAAAAAAGATTTTCCTCAGCTAAAAGTCATCGAAAATGTATTGTACCTTTCGGAAGGCCGCATCCATACCAGTGCTGGAATTGCCTCTGGAATAGATCTCATGTTGTATTTATTAGAAGGACTTACCGATAGTTATTTTGCCCATAAGGTCGCCAAAGAATTGGTGGTATATAACCGTAGAAAAGGAGGAGACCACCAGATAAGTCCTTATTTCAATTACCGGAACCACATACACTATGGCATCCATGCCGTACAAGACCACATTATCGAAAAGATAGACCAGAAGCACAACCTCGCTTCACTGGCAGACGTGGCTTGCATGAGTGAACGAAACCTAACACGTACCTTCAAACAAGAAACGGGGCTTACGGTCAATCAATTCATCACCCAAGTCCGTATCCAAAAACTACGAGAATTCTCCCGAACGCCCGACCTTTCCAGGTCTCAACTTGCGCCCAAAGTGGGTCTTAACAGCGAAAAGCAGGTAGAACGGCTCCTCCGCCAGCTTGATTGACGATGGATTGGCCGTAAATGTCGTGTCCTTGTCCACATCCCATTTCCCAAAGACGCTAATTTATTGGAGAGTCGCTGGTCAATGTGGTATAAGAGTTTGGTATTAAGCATTTACAGGCGGAGACGCATATGTAGCCGCCTGTAAATAAATGTACGAATCTTAACCGCTCCACTACCGGTGTAAGACCTTGCCCGAAAGGCCCACCTCGTCCATATTTTAGCCTTAGCATGTTCAAATGAACCAAAAAATAGCTTATATTTTGTTTCTTTTTGGGATACTTTCTTTTGTTGTTTATGCCCAAGACAAGCCTAAACATGCCACTACAGAATCCATTGATTTAGCCCACTATAAAATCCACTTAGCCCTTGATTGGGAGAAAAAACGCGTACTTGGAAAGGTAGAAATTACGTTATCATTTACTACACCGTCCAATTCCATTCAGTTAGCTGCTAATCAACTCCTGATCCATGAAATTTACGCAGAGGATCAGCAACTTTCTCGGTTCACCTTAGATAAAGAAAACAATATTCTACAAATTGATTTAAACAAAACATATCAAAAAGGAGACTCTTTAAAATTAAATATCCGATACGAAACCACACAAGTAAATGAGCCGGATCCGAATAATCTTGGCGGCAGTTTCGGAAAGGGAGTCCGATTTTTTTCGCCCACTACAACCAATCCCATCAAGCGAAAACAAGCTTGGTCTCAGAGCGAATGGCAGCACCACCCCTATTGGCTACCGGGGAGCCTTGTTCTTTCCGATTTGGCGACAACCGAATTGATGGTCACAGTGGAAACTCCTTTGACAGTTATTGCCAACGGCGTACTTGTGGGGCAAACCGAGAATTCCGATCAAACCCGTACGTTTCACTACAAGACAAGCCACCCACATCCGCTTTATTTAACCTCCTTTGTGGTGGGCGAGTACCAACGATTGGTACAACATTACCAAGAGACACCCTTATATACCTATTGTTATCCCGATGAAAAAGAAGCAGCCACTGCTACCATCGTTCGCTTGCCGGAAATGATGCGATTTCTAATGGAAAAAACTGGTTTTCAATATCCATTTTCGCATTATACACAAGTGGTGGTGCAAAATTACCCTTTTCCCAGCCTAACAGGGCAACAAGCCATGAGCATCATTTCGGACAATATGATTGATGACTACGGAACGCACGAAGATTTTCAATATTTATGGGATGGTGTGGAATTTAATGCTTTGGCGAGTCAATGGTTTGGGAATATAATTATACCCAAAAATGTTCGAGATATTTGGCTGACCAAGGCTTTTGCACAATATTTTGAAGGACTTTTTACGGCACATATCCACAAGGAGGCAGAATATCAATTGTGGTATTATCCTTGGGAGGCAAGCAATATTTGGAACGAGATTAAAGCCGATAACCCATCACCCATCGTCCCAAAGGAAGTGGAACAGGAAGAAGCCTTTACTAAAAGTAGTGCGGTAAAATACAGAGGTGCATGGATACTCCGAATGTTACAAAGAGAATTAGGAGACCAAGTTTTTTTTAAAGCAATTCAGGTTTTTATTAAAGAAAATGCTTTTAAACCAGTTTCAACCGAAGATTTTGTAGCAGTTATTCAACGTGTTAGTCCGAAAGACCTAAAATGGTTCTTTGACCAATGGATATATCAAGCCCAATATCCTATTTTCAAGGTTACAAAAGAAATAAATATAAAACGCAATGAAATAAAATTAATTTTTAAACAAATCCAAAAATTAAATAACCAACCTCTTAGTACGCGTTTTTTTAGAGGAATATTAGATATTGAAATAGAGGGAATAAAAAAATCAATCTGGATTAAACCACAAGAAACCACCACAATAGTCTATCGTTTTTCCCAAATGCCGCACTATATAAATATAGACCCTCATCAGATTTGGCTTAAAGAAGTTCAATATAACCAAAATACAGAAGCATTATTGACTCAGCTAAAATACAGCCCTTTTACGTCCTCCCGAAATACAGCCTTTTTTGAATTGGTAAATATTTATAAGGCCGATCCTATGAACAAAACCCTCCAGAAAAGGCTTTTGGATGCGGTGCATGAAGTCCTCCAAAGCAAAGCCTATTGGCGCTTCCGTTTTAATGTATTGGGGCAGCTCCAAGCGGTCATAAATGCACCTTTTGACCCTCAAACAACCCGCTTATTAACGGATATTATAAAGAAAGACCGTTCATGGGTGAAAGCGGCAGCCCTTTCCAATCTGGGCAATACGCAGGATTCAACCTTTGCACCGCTCTACCTTTCGAACCTTAATGACCTAAGCGACCGTGTGGTTAATGCAGCGGCTATTGCGTTGGGAAAAACCAAAGTCAGCCATTCTTTTTTAACGTTAACCCATTTAAAAACAAGACCTTCTTGGAAAAACCAGAGCCTGATGCACGCCCTAAATGGATTGGTTGCATTAGGAGATACTAAAGCAGAATCATTTGCTTTAGAGGCTTTGACAGACCTCCACACACCAAGGTGGTTTTTGGGAAATGGTTGGGATTTTCCATTGGTTGCCGTACAAACGTTGACCACACTTGGCAAGACAGAAAAGGCATACGCCATGCTTTCAGCTAGATTGAACCAATCACTTCAGGAAGGATCGGTAGATGATATTTTCTATCACGTCCTCCTCCTTACGACCTTGGGAAATCCCAAAGCAAAAGAAATTTTCGCTCCACTGAAAGCTCGATACCACAACAATCCCAATATCCTCTCGGCCATTGAACAATTTGAGGCTCAACTTAAATAAATAAGTGATATATGATCGTTAAAACACCCTATAAACCGAGGATAATTCGATTTAAGGAACTTGCCTATATTGATGATTGGGTGATTAAATGTTACACCATCACCCAATCGGATAATTCTATTCCTCTAAAAATAATCATGATTATTAAAGACCATATTTCAAAATGGCTTCAACATGCTCAACTAATCAGCCTTACACACTATAACATTGCAACACTCATTATTCACCAAGGAAAAGAAGGATATTACGCCATTATATCATGGTGGATAGACGAAAATATGTTACAATTATTTGCTTATTTTTCCTCGAACCCCATGACCGAAGACTTTCAAATGGTCTCGGATAAAGGAATTGTATCATGTGTCTGGGAAATGGCTATTTTGTGGTTCGAGCGGAATGTCTGGGTGGAAGAAGTAATGCTGCAACATAATAATCCAGACGCACGAACGAATTACCTAAACCGTCACCTAAATACAATTATATGAATTATATCATACGAAAATCAACCCTAAAAGACGTGGATTCTGTTGGCCAACTCTTTGATTTATATCGTGTTTTCTATGAAAAAGAAAGCGATATAGAGACCGCAAAACGTTTTATAACAGAACGTATGGAACAAACTGATTCTGAAATCTATCTTGCAGAAACTTCTGAAGGAAGAGCAGTGGGTTTTACACAATTATATCCACTTTTTTCTTCTACACGTATGAAACGTCTTTGGCTCTTAAATGATTTATATGTGGAAAAATCATTTCGGGGAAAAGGAATCTCAAAAGCACTCATTGAGTCCGCAAAACAACTCGCTGTTCGCACAAATGCCTGTGGGCTTTTATTGGAAACAGCCATCACAAACACGGTTGGCCATCAACTCTACCCTTCAACAGGGTTTGAAATACAAAGTGATTCTAATTTTTATTTTTGGACCAATAACCGCACCTAACATGACCAGATCGCAACTGAATCCTATGCCCGCCTATTTTGATCGGTACATCAATATGACCGATGAGGTGACGGTGGAACAGGCCTTGCAGACCAGCCTCGATGAACTCCAACAAGCACCGTTAGAGGCGTGGCAAACAGTGGGGAAGGCTGTTTATGCACCTGGAAAATGGACGATTCCAGATATATTACAACATCTTATTGATACCGAGCGGGTGTTTTGTTACCGTGCCTTGTCGTTTGCACGCGGCGAAAAAGAGGTACAGTCATACGACGAAGACGGCTATGGCAAAATGGCCAAAGCCACCCAACGAAGCCTCGAAGACCTACTCGAAGAAGCCCTTGCTGTACGCAAAGCCACCCTTTTATTGTTCCAAAGTTTTGATAGTGAAATGCGGGAACGCATTGGAGAAGGATTCAAAGGCCCTTATTCGGTTCATTCCATCGGTTTTATTTTGGCGGGACACCAAAGATGGCACTTCAGAACCATTGAGGAGCGGTATCTTCCACTGGTTTAAGAAAGCACAGATTGTGCAAAAATATTTGATAGAAACGGATGGATAAAAATCAGAAAGGAGTTATTGTTAATGAATAAAGTAAAATTTATTTTGTAAACTACGTATTCATTACATTATACAGATACGGTAAAGCAACCTCTTTAGACGTTATTTTGAATAATATTATTGTATTATGGCATTGGTTATCTATGGTATTTTTTGGGTTATCGGAAAAACCTTTAGCCTTTTTTCAGGAGGTTTTGGCGGCTTTACGAGCCAGAAATTGGTGTACATGGGCCATTGCTTCGGCTACAGCCATATTCAGGTCATCGTTTAGGATCACCACATCACACTTATCGGCAAAGGACATTTCGTAGGCAGCTTTTTTCAGGCGGCGCTCCAACGATTCCGCCGTCTCGGTTCCACGTGCCACCAAACGTTCACGCAATGCCTCCAGACTCGGTGGTTTAATGAACAACGTGAGGGCATGATCGCCATACAGCGTCTTTACGTTTTGCGCACCTTCCACATCTATATCCAGCAAGGCAATACCAGAGGTGGCTATACGCTCTATCTCGGAACGTAAGGTGCCATAAAACAGCCCTGGGTACACTTCTTCATATTCCACAAACGCCCCTGCCGCAATCTTGGCCCGAAAGTCCGCCTCGTTCAAATAAAAATAATCTCGCCCATCTTGCTCGTAAGACCTTCTTTCTCGTGTTGTAGCCGAGACCGAAAAGCGCATCAGCGGAAATTGCGCCAAAAGTGCTTTGGCAATGGTGGTTTTGCCGGAGCCACTGGGTGCGGCAAGAACAACGATTTTCATAAAAAAACAAATTTAAACCGCTCCAAATTAATTGTTTCCCCATTCGTCGCCTGCAAATCCTATGCTAAGTTTAAAGTGGGTAGCAAAGACCCCGCAACGCTTTTCAATCCATATATGATGGATCGCAAAAGCCGCCGCCAATACCTCTTCGCCATGACTACCGCTGTTTTTCAAGAAGGCCGCCCACTTTAATCCAGTCGCGAAAGGCGCTATATGGAATCAATACCTCAAAATCGCCTTGGGCAAAAGCGGCAATTTCATATGGATCGAACTGTACGAGCAAGCCATTGCTTTTTAGAACCACATTCTGATAGTTATCGGCAGTGGGTGCCGTTCCATTTATAAACCACTCATCGTTGGGATTTTCCGCCAACCGCGCATCTTTCCGAAGTTCCTCGCGCACCAGATGCGACAGGGGTTTCAGAAATCCGGGCTTAAGCAGTTCGTCTAAGTGAACGGGATTGCCCGTCTGAAGGTTAATGGTTAGTGTTTTAGAAAAATGGTTGCCGTGTGCCCCGCCTGAGTACACATAAACCCCATATTGCACCGAAAGGAGTTGTGGCGTAACCCAGATATCGCTGTAGGAAATTTCCATTTCATATACCTGTACGCCACTCCTTTCATCTGGCGGATTTTGCTCGGAGTCGCGGACAAATTCATCCACCAGCGGTTTAATGACGGCCTTTAGCGTAAGGTTTGCGCGAGATTGTGCGACCGTATTTTTCATTCCGCTCAGTTGTGGATAGGCCATCTTCGCGGTATAACCCCTGCCTTTCCGTACCTCTTCTTGTTTGGTCACCAAAGGCGCGTTCATTTCCACGGCGCTTGTCGGGGCCAGCCTTGTCGGAGCAGTTTTTTGCGCTAAACGGAGTTTAAACGGCAACGATCGGCCATTGCCTGTCCATGTTCCAATCACTTCATCCTTCCGGATTTCGCCCGAAAAAGTTCCGGTTTGTTTCCCAGAGGCGTCAAACTCCGAGAGGCGCATACCAGAACCCTGAATGTCTCCCTGCAACTGCAAATCCTGCCCTTTTCGGAGGTACTGGTAGGTTCCGCTTAAAGTTTGTCCCACCCGACGGAGTTTCATGGCGATGGGCAGGCGGCCATCAATATCCCCAGAGAAATGGATGTTTTCCGGTAAAGACGCCGCAATGGAGGGCTTAACAGCAGAGTCGGGGCTTTCGGCTGGTGTACAGGCAGACCCAATACATGCCAGAAACAGAGGAAGCCAGAAAAAAGAGCGCATACACATAGGTTTGGAAGACCAATTGAGGAAAAGCATAAAAAGGGAGTCTAAGGTGTTTCGCTTGAATTCGCAAGGGCTGAGGCCCAAAAAGAACCTGAAATTTTCTAAAAACCAGACCGATGCTTTGGAACGAAGCGCGAGCGGCGGTGTTCAAATGCGCTGTTTATATAATGCTTAGCAAAACAAGAACATGAGTAAAAATGGAAGGGTTTTGGTGGCCATGAGTGGGGGCGTGGACTCCTCGGTGGCAGCGGCCTATTTGCGCGATCAAGGCTACGAAGTAGTGGGGATCACCATGAAAACGTGGGATTATGCCTCCAGCGGCCTGACAACAGCCCCAAAAAAAGAAGTGGGCTGCTGCACCATCGGCTCCATGAACGACGCACGGGGCGTGGCCATCAAAATGGGTTTTACACACTTTGTGGTGGACATCCGTGAGGAATTTGGAGATTGGGTGATCAACCGTTTTACGGGAGATTATATGGCAGGACGCACACCCAACCCATGTGTTTTGTGCAATACCCACATCAAATGGACGGCCTTGTTACGCCGTGCAGACGATTTGGATTGCGACTTTATTGCCACCGGACATTATGCGAATGTGCGAAAAGACCAAAAAACCGGACGATGGATTCTATATAAAGGATTAGACCAAAACAAGGATCAGTCTTATGCCCTTTGGGGGTTACCACAGGAGCAGTTGGCACGTTCGATCTTCCCACTGGGCCAATTCACCAAGCCTGCCATCCGCGAAATGGCACGGGAGTATGGCCTAATTCGGGTGGCAGACAAAAAAGACTCGTATGAAATTTGTTTTATTCCCGACAATGACTACCGTGGTTTTTTGAAACGGCGCAATCCAGAAGCGGTTGCAGCAATTGGCAAAGGGCTTTTTAAGCGATCGGATGGCCAAGTGGTGGGCGCACATGAAGGGTATCCGTTTTACACGATCGGGCAACGGCGGGGCCTTAATATTGCCCTTGGCGAACCCGTTTACGTCACACGCATTGAGCCAGAGACAAATACTGTTTTTATTGGCCCGAAGGAAGAATTATTGCAAAAAGCACTCGTGGCCCGCGAAGTGAACTTTGTGAAATATGCCAACCTCTACGAAGAACACGCCGTAACCGCAAAAATCCGCTACAAAGATGAGGGCGCTCCAGCGACTGTTTGGCAAACCGACGACGATGAACTGCGGGTGGTCTTCTCGGAAAGCCGCTCGGCCATCACGCCGGGACAGTCGTTAGTCCTCTATGAAGACGCCGATGTGGTAGCGGGCGCGTGGATCCGACAAGCCCACCCCTAAAACCAAACCCCATACATACAACCTGTTCCATAACCGCTACCCGTTTTGTTCTAATGGAAAAGATAGTCAGATCGCACTATCTCCATTTTTAGAGGCCACTTTCTTGGGCATACATCATTACATACGATCTCCATTTTTATCATAAAGCAACATCACTTATGGGGATAAAGGATATCAGACCATATTATTTTCTACGTTTTACGACCAAGGATTGCATCTACTAGTAAAACCTCGTAAAAACATGCAGAAGTCAAAAGTGCTTGTGGCACTCAATGACGTTACCTTGATGAAAAAGCGTGGGGGTGAATGACCTTTTGACTTCGGTATTTGATTTAGAGCATACCCGTCATCGTAAAGTAGAGAATGGTTTTGTTCATAATGGTGTGCGCCTTAATTGCATACCAAAGCGGATTTAGAATCCGCTACCTGCCTAACAAGCCTCACATTTTTATCAGCAGTGCGCCGAATTACATTACGGCCTCATAAAAAAACGTCCCATTGCGTCAAAAACGCTATTTTTTACTCCCACTGTCCTCAACCTCACGTTAAGATTGGAAAAGAAAACTCAAGCGGCTTAGGTGAAAGGGTTCTAATGTCTTAAATTAATTTTTAACAACCCCTTAGAAACCGATCCTAATAGACATTGAATCATGCCCAATTTTGTCGTTCGTCCTATTTCGTCTAAGCGCGATATGAACCGCTTCATAGACTTCGTGTATGATTTCTATAACGAGAAGGACTATCCGTATGCGGTGCCGCCGCTCAGAATGGACCAAGCAGAAACCCTCAGTCCCAAAAAGAATCCTTTTTTTGAACACGGGAAAGTACAATGCTTTTTGGCTGAAGACCCGTCTGGAAATATTTTGGGGCGGATTGCAGCCATTATCAATGGCTCGTACCAGGAGAAATATCAGGATGGCAGCGGCTTTTTTGGCTTTTTTGAATCGGTAGAGGACTATGCCGTGGCGGAGGCCCTGTTTAAAGCCGCCGAAGAATGGCTTCGGGCAAAGGGGTTAACCAAGATGGGTGGGCCACTAAACCCAACCATTAATGACACAGCTGGTTTGTTGGTGGATGGATTTGACCGCCGTCCTTCGGTCATGATGCCCTATAATCCACCATATTATGAGGGTTTCCTGAAGGAATATGGGTTTGAGCGGGTGATGACGATGTGGGCCTATTACATTCACCACAAGTACCGGGCAAACTTTGATAAATTGGAGCGGATGATTGGTCTGCTCTACAAACGGTATCCGGGTTTAAAACTTCGGACTTTAGACATGAAGCACTTCGACAGAGACGCACAGATTGTGAAAGAAATCTATAACGAGGCATGGTCTAATAACTGGGGAAGTGTGCCTATGACCGATAACGAGTTTAAGCATTTGGCCGGATTTCTGAAACTTATCGTGGATCCACGAGTGGTCTTTATCCTTGAGTTGGACGGCGAACCTGTGGCCTTTTCTATTACCTTGCCGGATCTCAACCAAGTATTGCGGTATGTTAAACGCGGAAGTATTGTGCAAGGGCTGCCTTTGATCCTACGAAACCGAAGACCCGGCAAAGGAAGTATGATCCATGATGGCCGCACTTTGCTGATGGGTGTTCGGCTCAAACATCAGGGGAAAGGATTTGACGCCATTGTGAACCATGCCATCGTAAAATACGGCCCCGAAAATGGCTATGATGGTTCAGAAATGTCGTGGTTGTTGGATTCAAATAAGCCGATGGTGAACGCAGCGATCAATCTGGGTGGGGTGAAAGACAAGGAATACGGCATGTTCGAGAAGGTTTTTTGATCAAATGAACCGTTGGATTAATCCCTCAAACTGGTCGGCAATTTGGGGGATATGGAAGTGGGCATCGGCATATGCACGGGCATTTTGACCCATCACCTGGCGGCGTTCCGGATGGTTTCGCATGTCTAAAATGGCCGTTGCCAGATTGTCTGCATCGGCATTTCCCAGTACAAGACCTGTTTGATGGCGGGTGGTAATTTTGGCCGCCAAATTTACTTCGGGCACAACCAAAATGGATGGGCGTGCAGCTGCAAAGGCCGACCAAACCTTAGAGGGAACACTAAAAATGCCGGCATCTGGTTCCAAAAGCGTCAGCATGACATCGGCTGTTGCCAGTACTTGGGGAAATGCCTCGAACGGTTGAAATGGCAAAAGTACCAAATTATCCAACTGCCTGTCTGCCTTTGCATGGTGCAGAATATCCACACTTACGCCCTCGGAGACAACCAGAAACACAATGTCGGACTCGTTTTTTAAGCGGGTGGCGGCATCGGCGATGAGCATCGGATTGTGTTTTAGCCCCAGTGTGCCCGAATACAGCACGACAAACCGTTCGTGCATGTTCCATTTTTCTGAAAAAGGGTTGTGCCGCGGCAATACCGGAATATGGTCTATGGGTGCCCAATTCGGGATGACGGTCATGTTTTCATCTCGCACGCCCCAGTCTGCAATGATGTCCTGAAAATCCTCTGCAATCACCACCACATGTTGTGAACGACGCAGCATGGCCGCCTCCAAACGTCCATAATACCATCCAACAATCGAGCCGATAGGGCCTAATTTTTGGGCCAGAATGCTTTTGGCGGCGATGCTGATGATGTCTTGGAGCCAGAAGACAAAAGGAATTTGGTGTTGGTTTGCCCAAGCAAGGATTTTACGCTGGGCCTCCAAAGGCGTATTGGCCGAGAAGATCAGGTCTGGACGAAGGTTGTCGCATAATTGGGTTACGGCATCACCATAAGCCGCTTCTTGAAAACGTCTTCTGAATAATTTTTTTTTCTGGACGGGTGGCTCTCCCTCCCCTAAATTGATCACCCGTAATCCAGGTGTATCGCTTACCAATGTTCCGCGAGGGCTTTCTACTGCCGATGTATAAACATGGGTTACAGGATACCCGCGTTTGGCCAATGCACGGCTCAGGTCTATGGGGAAAGCGTGGCCAGGATAATCGTGAATCAGGAGATGTGGACGGGAAGCAGGCATGGAATTTCAAAAATCACCGATACGTTTTTCCGTAGCATATACCATTCTGTAATGGCAAAGCATGTTACAGAGAATCTCGTTAACAATATAGGCCATGAAAATCGTTGCAGACGAAAATATCCCGCTTTTAAACCAATTCTTCGGAGATTGGGGTGAACTAAAGCGCTTGCCGGGCAAAGCGATCACCCCCGAAGTGGTTCGCGAGGCCGATGTACTCTTGGTACGAAGTGTCACCCCGATAAATCCGTCGCTCCTACAAGGAAGCCGGGTACAATTTGTGGCTACGGCAACCGCCGGAACCGATCATGTGGATGTGGCGTGGTTAAAAAAGCAGGGAATTGGCTTTGCCCACGCACCGGGTTCCAATGCTGAATCGGTGGTGGAGTATGTGTTGGCGGGGCTTTTGCACCTTGCGGTTCGGCATAACACGGTACTTAGGGGAAAAACGGTGGGGGTGGTGGGGGTGGGCGAAATCGGTCGTCGGCTGATTCCGCGCTTGGAGGCCCTTGGATGCACGGTCTTGCAAAACGATCCGATACGCGCGCGCCACGAATTCGGCCCTTGGACAGCCCTAAAGGACTTGCTCCAGCAATCGGATGTGGTGACGTTTCATGTACCTCTCACGAAGAATGGGCCGTTCCCAACTTATAAACTTATCCATAAAAATAACTTACAATGGCTCAAGAAAGGGGGATGGATTGTCCAGACTTCCCGTGGCGGCGTAATAGACGAAGCAGCATTGGCCGACGGTTTGGATTGCGGATTGGTGGGGGCGGCCATTCTGGATGTCTGGGAAAACGAACCAAATTTTAACCTCGACTTGGCGGCGAGAGGTCACCTTGTAACGCCCCACATTGCTGGATATTCTTATGATGGCAAATTAAAAGGCTCCGAGATGATCTATCATGCTTTTTGTAACTTTTTCGGGTATGATAAACAATCAGAAATCATCCGGCAAGAAACGCCTCCATTGTTTACACTTGATATACCAGCAGAAGCATTTACGGAGATTGTTTATTTACAAAATCTTTCTCAAGCCATGTACGATATTCCGTCTGATGATACGCGGTTTCGTGCGTTGATACCATTACCACCTGATACACGGGCTATGGCCTTTCACACATTACGCAAAAACTACCCAACTCGTTATCGTTTTGGCCGTTATGCCCTGACAAGCCCAGTTCCATTGCTATGGAGCCGTGCAATTGGGGAAGGGCTATGCCTCGACACCTACAACTAACCCATTTAAAATTCAAAAACTTATACGCCCCACAAATCATTTTGGAATAAACGAAACAAATTCTTCTGACCTCTAAACCGAAGAATACGGACATTGTGCAGTTCTCTTGGCCAATTTCGGCATGAAATTTTCAGTTAATCCCGACGTTAGCAGTGTGCATTTGTTTGTTTCATCTGGACTACCCACCCCGTTTTGTGATATGAAAAAACATATATTAACAACTTTTTTTTGGGCTTTGGGACTATGGCTATCAGCGGCCATGCCCGCTTATGCACAAACCCATTTTACGGGTTGTAAGTCCAATTTGCGCCAGGTTTCGGTCTTGGTCTCGTCTAGTGCCCAATTGGGTGTTAATGGAGCAGGACTTCCTGCTGGTAGCGAAATTGCCGTTTTCACCCCAAACGGTGTGTGTGCAGGGGTGGGGGTTTGGCAAAATGACCCCACCTCGCTTTTAGAAATCATGGTATCGGAAGATTCGGACAAATCCGCTACGCCTACACAAGACGGAATGATCAATGGGGATGCCATGCGGTTCCGGATTTGGGACAAGGCCACGAATAAAGAGTATCCTGAATCGGCAGTGAAGGCCACTTTTTCATCTGACCCATCCGGAAACGCCACTTTTAAATATACACTTTCGCCATATTTTCTATCGGCACTAATCGTGATGGAAAATGGTACGACACTGGCCTTTTCCAGTACGCCCGTTACAGCTGCCACCGAAGGAAGCGCTTATGCCTACGACATCAATACGACAGGGACATCGGGCAATACGCGCACCATTACCGCACCGACATTGCCCGCATGGCTAAGCTTTACCGCAACGGGCAATGGAACTGGGCGTCTGACGGGAAATCCAACAGATGCACAAGAAGGCAGTCATTCGGTGGTTTTACGGGTTACCGATGGTTCTTCCACCACAGACCAGACGTTTACCATTGTGGTGGCCAATGCTGCACCCGTCATCTCCTCGGTTACAGGTGCTTTCTCCGGTGTTGCAGGTACCCCACTCTCCTTCACCGTGAATGCGACGGACCCCGGTAATGATGCGCTCGCCTACTCTTGGAATCCTGGTGATGGTTCCGGTGCAAAAACGGGTGGTGCAACCTTCACCCACACCTACACCGCTTCGGGCAAATATACGCTCAGTGTTACGGTTAATGATGGGGATGGCGGAACGACGACCCGTTCCCAAGAAGTAACCATCGGTAGTACCAATTCGCCGCCTGTATTCACCAGTAATGCCCCATTGACCATTCAGGAAGGTTCGCCTTATTCTTACGCTATTACGACCAATGATGGGGATGGGGATACGAGGACAATTACAGCTCCCTCGAAACCAGTCTGGCTCACGCTTACAGACAATAGAAATGGAACGGCCACGCTATCGGGAACCCCGAATGGTTCACAAACAGGTTCGGCCAATATCACTTTGCGTGTACAAGACAGCAAAGGGGCTAGTGCGGAGCAAACCTTTACCATTACGGTGAACAATACAGCCCCCGTCATCACCAATTTGGCCGGAGATTTCTCTGGAACCGTTGGAGCGACCATGTCTTTTACAGGAACCGCCACCGATGCAGGCAATGATCCGTTAGGCTATACCTGGGACTTTGGCGATGGCTCGCCCTTTCAAAGTGGTTCTCCTTTAACCAATGTATCTCATGCCTACACCACTGCTGGGGTTTTCGTCCTGAAACTAACTGTGACGGATGGCAAAGGGGGCGCTACTTCACGGACACAAAACATTACCGTAAGTGGTACCAATAATAGTACGCCTCGGTTTACCAGCACACCCGTTTTGACGGCCACCGAGGGGAGTAATTACATTTATACCATTTCTGCAACCGATCCGGATACTGGCGCCGCACTCACAATTACGGCCCTCACCAAGCCTGTATGGCTAACCCTAACGGCTACAGGCAATGGAACCTCTACGCTAACAGGGTTGCCCTTAGACCTGAATGAAGGTCCGAACGCGGTGGTTTTGCAGGTCTCCGACGGGACATCTTCTGAACGTCAATCTTTTGAGATCACTGTACAAAATGCACCACCCATGATCTTGGCCTTCACCGGAAATTTCTCTGGTACCGCCGGACAATCCCTGAACTTTGTGGCAACGGCCAGTGACCCCGGTAACGATGCCCTCACATACCGTTGGGACTGGGGAGACGGTACACCTGCGCAACAAGCCGTTGACCTGAAAAATGTATCCCATATGTGGACCGTTGGGGGGACTTATACGCTCCGCCTTACCATAACCGATGGCGATGGCGCAACGGCCACAGACACCAGAACCGTGACAATCGGGACAGTCAACGCTCCACCCGTCTTCTCCAGTACACCCGTCACGGTTGTTAATGAGGGGAGTTCCTATTCGTATGCCATAACCACGACCGACGGCAATAATGATGCGCGAACCATTGTTGCCAGCCAAAAACCTTCTTGGATGACTTTTCGCGATAACGGCGACGGAACAGCGACACTTACTGGAAATCCACTTGATCCAGATGAAGGCCGTTATCCAATCGTCCTCACGGTTTCTGACAGTAAAGGGGGTTCTACCGAGCAGCGTTTTGAGGTCTCCGTGCTAAACATGGCACCTGTCATAACGTCGTTGACGGGAAGTTTTACAGGTGATGTGGGTGTATTGCTTTCTTTTAAAGGAGTTGCCACCGACGCCGGAAAAGACGAGTTGACCTTTTCTTGGAACTGGGGTGATGGAACCCCAATCTCCGCTGGGGTGGATTTGACAGATGCTGGCCATCGCTACAATAATCCTGGTAGTTACACCCTTACCCTAACAGTAACCGATCCAGATGGGGGGCGGGCCATCGAAACACGAACCGTGGTGGTCGGGATCAGCAATGCTCCTACTTTTACTTCCACCCCTCTTACAACGGCCACCGAAGGGTCTTTGTACACATACCTGATAACCACGATCGGTGGAAACGGGAATCCGCTCAATGTTACGGGATCGTCTAAACCCGCTTGGTTAAATATCGTTGCTACAGGAAATGGGATGGCCACCCTGAGTGGTACTCCGACCGATGCGAACGAAGGGACCAACAACATCACCTTGGAAGTGACCGATGGTGCAAAGGTGACCAAGCAAGTCTTTGCGATCAATGTGCTCAATGCTCCACCTGTCATCGGTAATATCACCGGAGACTTTACAGGCCAGTCTGGTCGTGAATTAAACTATTCGGCAGTGGCCAGTGATCCAGGGAACGATGCATTGAGCTATTCATGGAATTTTGGCGATGGGACCCCTGTTGCACAAGGCACTTCGGTCAAGCATACTTATGGAGCGCCTGGCACTTATACGCTTGTGCTCACCGTCACCGATGTGGACAATGCAGCGGTAACGGCCATCCGCACAGTGATTGTGGAAGCGGTGGTTCAAAAGGCAGATCTCGCCATCATCAAGACAGTTACCAATGCCCAACCGACCCCAGGCACCAATGTGTCTTATACCATTACGGTCACCAATAATGGGCCAGATGCCGCCAGTGGGGTACAAGTACAAGACATTTTACCTGCGGGTGTAACCTATATCCTGCACACTGCCGGACAAACCTATAATAAAGAAAATGGTATCTGGTATGTGGGTAGCCTTGCGGTGGGTTCATCGTCGGCACTCACCTTGACGACGTCGGTCAGTGCCAATGTGGTAGATGGACAGGTGATTACCAATGTGGCCAGTGTTTTTAAAAGTGATCAGACGGATGGCAATGTAGCAAACAATACGGCCAATGCACAGTTGATCACGCGTATCCTGCAACAAGATGTAGATGTGGTGCTTAGCGCCACCATTTCTTCTGGAAATGCCAAGCCGGGCGATACCGTCACCCAGACCTTTAATGTGCTGAATAATGGCCCCGGCATGGCTCAGAATCTGGCGTTAAACATCAATTTGCCGCCCGAAGTACAGTACAAAGGGTTGGGAACCCTTGCAGCAGGCTGGTCACTGGTTTCGCAACCAGGTATTGGAATGTATGGCGGAACCGTTCAACTTGCGTCCCAGTCATTGGGCGCCGGAACCCCCGCTTCGTTGCAAATAACGGTAGGTATCTCACCAAATGCAGCAGCCAATACCATGTTGAGCATCTCATCGGGTGTTTCACTGGCGAATAACGACCAAAACCCAATTAACAATACCAATGTTACAACCATAAAAGTAGGGAGTATTCAGCAGCCGTGTAATTTGCTGATGTCTCAGGTAAACAATAATGCGATTCCACAGATAAATGAGCGGGTGGACTTTACGCTTGCACTCACGAATAGCAGTTTAGGTACACAAACGGGCGTTCGTGTGTTCAATAAATTACCTGTGGGGCTCTCGTTTGTATCCACGCCCACCATTTCGTCGGGAACGTATAATGCTGCAACGGGTGAGTGGTATATTGGTACGCTTGCCCCTGGTGCTACGGTAACCCTTGTAATCCGGTCGCAGGTAATCACTACGGCGAAAGAGCCCATTGTTCTGACGGCCACGGCCACTACGAGCGAAAGTTGCACGGTGCAGGCTACTTCTTCGGTTGCTGCCAATGAAACCTCCAGCGGCGAAAATGGAGGGGTAGAGTCTTCTGGTACACAATCATTTGCCATTTCCATTGGCGATTTCGAGGAACGCCTCCGTCGAATCTCCACTACCTCCGAAGCCGCTGAGGCATGGCTCAATAGAGATTGGTTGCCTCTGATGCAACCTGCTATAAACCTTGCAGAAACAGCTAGTCTTGCCCCGTACCATACAACCTCGTTTGTTAGTGTTTTACAGCCCTATGTCCCAACGGTTGGTCCGGAAAACACATTTGGGAAAGTCGTCTCCCCTACTTGGCTGGCACAATCCGGAATTACCAATGCCCGCGAAATTTATAGTTTAGACTACTTGACGGGGAATGCACTCCGCTTTGGGTCTGTCCTCGCGATAGATTCTGGAACCCAACTGTACGACCACACCAAGTATGTTTGTGACCGACTCGGTGGCGCGTATCTTTCGGAAGTACAGATGATTATGATTGAAAACCGTCCATTTGTATTGGGTAAACTGAGCCAGCCGGATGGGAAGGTGGACTATGCCATTTCTTTTGTAGCCTATGAAACCACAGCGGGCGCAACCATAGATAGCCGATTTACACGGATGGAATACGTCATTCCGGCTGGAACCACCCGTGTCCTGAACTTCCAGGTGTGGGCGGCAAGCATTCCGGCAGCCACAACACTTGTCAAAACCATCATAGGCAATATTGTTTCACAACGCCGGAACGCCACCTATCTGAATACCACCAATCGGGTTCCAGAGGTGTATGTACAATCTGCGGTCTATCGCAATGGCCAGATGGTGCTGAATCTTGCCAATACCGCTGGTGCAAACAGCGTCACCATCAACATGACCTACCGTGATGTAGAAACCAAGTCGCCCAATCAATGGGCCAATCGTTCTTTTACCCTCACATTGAACCCCGGCTTAGAAACCCAGACGCTTAACGTCCCCAGCGGTGTGTTTTATGACGCCTCGTTTACCTTAGTCCCAAACACAGGCGTAGGCCGGGACGAAATGTATCTTTCGGATGGGCAATGGAGCTACTACCATCCTTTGAATGCGGTACAGTCGTATGTTATCAGTCCCCAGCCCTCCTATACACCTCAGGCGGGTACCTTGTCCTTGGAGCGCCCTGCAACACTTTCCGGCTATACACCCGGAACCTCGACAAACGACTGGGTGAGTTTGTTCCGTTATACCAAGGCCGGACGTCAGGCATTAGATATAGCACGCCAACAGTACAAGACGGCATCATTCACGGCCTCGGGTACAGGAACCTTCCAAGTAGAATTCTTTAAGGCGGGTATGCGTAACGATTGGGATCAATTTCGTACAGGTATCCTGACCCTTACAGGTGTACCGCGTACTTTTACCATTGATCTTACCAAGCTAACGCGCAGTGGGGGAGGTGTTTTTACAGGAAACGACTTAGAAATGATTGTTTTCCGGGTTCTGGGGAATGGTGTTCAACCTCAACCATATAACATTACCATAAGCGATCTGAAGTTTAGCGGAGCCTCTGTTCCAATTGATGAGGAAGCAGAATTACCTGATGCCATTACATTGGAACAAAACTACCCGAATCCATTTAATCCGTCCACGCAAATCCGATTTTCTTTGGAAAAGGGGCAAAATATTACGCTTAAGGTGTATAATGTTTTAGGCCAAGAAGTCGCCACCTTGGTTAATGGGCCTTTGTCAGCAGGCAATCATGTGGTAACATTGGCCGCAAACGAATGGGCCAGTGGTATGTATATGTATCGGTTACAAGCGGGAAAGCGCATTCTCTCGCGCCGTATGATATTGGTCAAATAGCCCGATTCAGGCAGTGATTAATACAGACCTTGGCAACCAACCATCCTCCGTTACCTTTTGGTAGTTGGAGGATTTTTTTGTTCATCATGCGACATATTTTTGGAGATTTGGCCGAAAATGCCGCCACTTGTCTTAGATTAGGGTGTTTCAACGAACGAAAGACGTGTCTGATTTATTTGACGTTGCTGCCGAGCAACACCGAGCACGGATGGCGCCATTGGCCGATAGAATGCGTCCGCAAACATTAGAGGAGTTTGTGGGGCAAGGCCATATCCTTGGAGAGGGGAAATTGCTGCGTCGGGCCATCGAAGCCGATCGTATCCACTCGCTGATCTTCTACGGGCCTCCGGGAACAGGAAAAACCACACTCGCCCGCATCATCGCCAATACCACCTCGGCACATTTTACGGCCATCAATGCCGTTTTGGCGGGTGTTAAAGAGATTCGCGAAGCCATAGACGCTGCCAAAGACTGCCTGAAATTCCAACGGAAACGTACCATCCTCTTCGTGGACGAAGTGCATCGGTTTAATAAATCACAACAAGATGCCCTGCTCCCTCATGTGGAAAATGGAACCATCGTCTTAATCGGTGCAACAACCGAAAATCCCTATTTTGAAGTCAATAAAGCCTTAGTAAGTCGTTCACGGATATTTGAATTACAGCCTCTTGAAAACAAAGACCTCCACCGTGTATTGGCTCAGGCCCTCGCGCATCCGGAACGGGGCTATGGCCGCAAGAAAGTTCAGATAGACGAAGAAGCCGCCCATCACTTGGTGGATACAGCGAATGGTGATGCACGAAGTTTACTCAATGCACTGGAGTTGGCGGTAGAAACCACACTGCCCGATGAGCAAGACACCATTTCGGTGAATAGGCTTGTGGCTGAAGAAAGTATTCAAAAAAGGGCGGTTCTTTACGACAAAGAAGGAGACGCCCATTACGACATTGCCTCCGCCTTTATCAAGTCGCTACGGGGCAGTGATCCCGATGCCGCCCTCTATTGGATGGCGCGGATGGTGTATGCGGGCGAGGACCCACGGTTTATCTTCCGGAGAATGCTCATTTTTGCAGCAGAAGATATAGGATTAGCAGACCCTAATGCACTCCGAATGGCCGTAACAGCGGCTCAGGCATTCGATTATGTGGGAATGCCCGAAGGGCGCTTTCATTTGGCCGAATGCTGTTTATATCTGGCAACGGCTCCAAAAAGCAATACCACTATGGCTTTTTTTGAGGCACTGGCAGCCGTCGAGAACGAACGATCGGGCGATGTCCCGAACCATTTGAAAGATGCCAACCGAGATGCCCAAGGGTTGGGACATGGTAAAGGGTATCTTTATCCACATGCGTTCCGGGATCATTTTGTCCCTCAGCAATATTTGCCAGACCAACTACAGGGCACGTACTACTATAAACCCAGTGACCAGGGATATGAAAGGCGTATCGGTGAACGTTTGGCGATGTGGCGTTCAGCGCACAAAATCCCCTCCCATAAAACCTAAAACAGGCTTTTATGACCTTACTCCACCTCATCCTTTTGGTTGTTGCCGGACTTTTTGGCGGCTTTATAGGCGGCTTACTGGGGATCGGCGGCGGAATCATTTTTGCGCCTGTTCTTTTGTTATACTTTCAGGCCATAGGTGTTCCGTCAACTGCGGTGCTGCCCCTCACATTGGGAACCAGTTTACTCACCGTGCTCATTGCTACATTCTCCAGTGCTTATACGCAATATCGGCTGGGCGCTTTGAGGTGGCCTGTGGCACTCTTTACCGGATTGGTTAGTGCGTTGGTAGTGCTGGTTATTACAGCCGTGATTTCTACACAACACTGGTACAACAAACGGGTGTTCCAATTGTTTTTCGGAAGTGTCTTGCTGTTGGTTGTTTGGCGGATGCTGGCGTATAAGCCTCAAGTGATGAACAGTGAGGCACTGCCCGAGAACAATCGCCCCAAAGGTTTATTAATGGCCATTGGCGGGGTTTCCGGCCTGGTATCTGCGCTTACGGGTGTTGGGGGTGGTACCATTCTCGTACCCGCCTATCATCGTTTCTTGCAAATGCCCATGACGGTTGCTACAGGCACTTCGGCCGGAACCATCATCATTACGGCTTCAGCCGCGATTCTGGGGTACGTGGCCCAAGGGTGGGGCGTGTCTTTGTTGCCTTTTTCAGTTGGGTTTGTGGATGGAACGGCATCGTTAACGCTGGCTCTTCCTGCCATGATAAGCGCCCGTTGGGGGGTGCTGGTGGCGCATAAAATCAATACCAAATGGCTAAAACGCATTTTTGCGGCCTTTGCACTATTCATTGCCCTGCGTATGATGTTGAATGCCTTGTTCGAGGTTTAGCAGCCGCATAAAAGCACCGTTTCTTTAGAGAACCTTTTAACCATACCCTAAAAATGTCTTCACCCGTATCCGACCCCATACCAAGCCTTATCCGCCCTCAGCTGTTTAGTGCGTTTTCCGGACTTACGGCGGGTTTTACTACCCGTCGGGGAGGATATAGTCAGGGTCCGTTTGACAGCCTAAATTTGGGTATCAATACCGCCGATGATCCGGAAGTTGTTGCTGCAAACCATCGGCTTCTGGCACGTGAACTCGGTTTTGATGACCAGCAGTTGGTTTTAATGCGTCAGGTGCATAGCGGGGTCGTACAAGTCGTTAATGAATCGGGTATTTATACCAATATTGACGGCGTGGTTACCTCTATACGAGGTCTTTTATTGATGGTAGGGGTGGCAGACTGTGCCGCAGTTTTAATCGCGGATCCCCAATCAAAGGTTGTGGGGGCCTGCCATTCTGGTTGGAAGGGAACTGTCGCCAATATTACCGCCGAAACCATTCGCCAAATGCAGGCATTGGGGGCAACTCCCTCGAATATGTACGCATGGGTTAGTCCGTGTATCTCGACCACGAACTTTGAGGTGGGGGAAGAAGTGGCCAAGCAGTTTGATCCCGCGTTTGTACATCGGTCGTCCGATTGGCCCAAACCTCATGTGGACATCAAGGCTTGCATCGTTCAACAAGCCCAAACAGCGGGTATTCCCCTGCGTCAGATTGCCTATGATCCTGCTTGCACGGTTGCTGAGGTAAATCGGTTTTTTTCTTATCGTGCCGAAAAGGGCCATACAGGCCGATTAATGGGTTTTATCGGCCTGACTACCGAAGATACTGTGGCCTCAACGAGAAGTGGGCTATCTCCTGAAATAGACCGAGGTCGTTAAACCATTTCGCTGTAGCACGGTCAAAAGGGCGCATTTATTATACAAATACCTTCTCGACCATGCTGCAAAACTTTATCAGCCATCAACTCACGAAAGAAGAAAGCCTCGATACCCAAGGTGGTGCCGCTGCCGCTGGAATGGTCCAACTGAACAGCCGCACTACATTGGAATACCATTATTACACCCCATCCATAGGCTACGTGAACGGACAGACAGTTGTCGCCGGTGGATATGATGTGGATATGTGGATCACCCGCAACGGAATTCGCAGAGAGATCCGTTCAATCCGACGTATTAGTCGCTTAAATGAGCGATTAAGCCTTGGTATTCCAGAGGCTGCTCTCGTTTAGCCATCCCCATACAAGCGGTTTTCCTACCTATGTTAGGGCTAAACCGATTCAGGCGTACCGAGTGCTTGTTCCAAATCTGCCCATAAATCTTCAACCTGTTCCAGTCCAGCAGAAATCCGCAACAAGCCCTCCGAGATGTGTCCGGCAGCTTTTCCTTCCTCCGAAACCACACGATGGGTTAGGCCCGCAGGGTGTTGGATGAGGGTATCGGTTGATCCTAAACTTACTGCTGGTGTCATGAGGCGTACCCGTCTCAAAACACGTGCAGCGGCCTCGTGATCCGAAACTTCGAAGGAAAGGATGCTACCGGGGCCTTTCATTTGTCGGCCAATGAGGGCCTTAGGGTCGCCTTCTGGCAAACCAGGATAAAACACGGCCCGGACGGAGGAATGGGTACGTAATCGCGCTGCCAAGATCTGTGCGTTTGCTTGTGCCCGTTCTACCCGAATGGGTAGGGTTGGGAGGCCCCGATGCAACAAGTACGCCCCCATTGGGTGTAGCAATCCACCCGTCATAATACGTACCTGCCGGAGTTTTTCGGCCCAGAACTCATTTGTGGAAACCACACCTGCTATCACGTCTCCATGACCACCAATAAATTTTGTGGCCGAGTGTAGAACGAACGTTGCGCCGAAATCTATGGGGCGCAATAGGATGGGTGTTGCAAAAGTAGCATCCACTAAAACCGGAACCGAGCCTGCTTGCGCCACAATATCTGCAATATCCACCAACGATACCGTAGGATTAGCGGGCGTCTCGATCACCACGAGTGCGGTATCGGGCCTGAGGGCTTCGTGGACGCCTTGCGGGTCGGTAAAGGTTACGTTCATCCCCAGGAGCGAGGAACCCAAGAGGTGGTCAGATGAGCCATAGAGTGGTCGGACTGCCACCACATGTGTGCCATTGGGTCGTGCAGTCAGTAAACATGCGGTGAGCGCTGCCATACCAGAGCCAAATGCCACTGAAGCGGATGCCCCTTCCAGTTGCGCCATGGCTTCTTCGAACCGGGCTACGGTTGGGTTAAAGAGCCTTGCATAGATGGGTTCTTCCGGAACAAGACGGCCTTGCACAAATGCGTCTAAACTTGCCGTTGCGCCATCTAAGTCGTGGATCGGGTAGGTCGTAGAGAAGTCAATTGGTGGTGCATGGACGCCCAGCGTACGGAATGCCATACGGCCTGCATGAACAGAAAGAGTTTCGGTATGTTGCATGATTCGTCGGATATGATTTGGTTAAAGATGATAAAAGTTATTACCTTTAGGACGCCTTAACCTAATTCTCCGAAGACTATTTGGTGCAACGATATGAACTTTCTTTTAGACAAAACAGACTGCGAGATTGTACGCATTTTACAGAAGAATGCGCGGTTGTCCAATAAGGAACTGGCTTATGAGATTGGCCTTTCCCCTTCCTCTTGTCTGGAGCGGGTGCGCCGATTACAAGAACAAGGCATCTTCGAGGGTTTTCATGCCGAACTTCATCCGCCTGCGGTGGGCATTGGGATGCAGGCAATGATTGCCGTCCGGCTAACGCACCATGCCCTGAATACGGTAGAGACGTTCCGGGAATACATCCTGAAAAATCCGGCGGTGATTGGCCTCTTTCATGTGACAGGGGCCAATGATTTTTTGATCCATATTGCTGTAACCGATGCGAACCACTTGCGTTCTCTTTTGCTGAGTGCTTTTTCTACGCGCCCAGAGGTGACGCACATCGAGACCTCTATTATTTTTGAATACACGCGGAGTTTCCAGATGCCTGTTTACACCCAAAAAGAAGGATAGTTCGAACGATATTCCTTATTGGTCTGTATGTCCGAAGTTTATTTGAACATGGTCTTGGTAAGGGCTTTTAGATCAAACCCCATGGCTTTTGCAAGGGCTTGTCCTACCGCTGCATTTTCATGATTGCCCCTAAATAAATAAGTCCCTGGTCCATATGCGTGTATGGTCACATCTACTGCAGAATGGCCATCAGTTGTCCACCCGATTATACTGCGTTTGGAAACAATATGGATCAGCGTAAAAGCAAATCGCGGGGCCTCAGAGGCAATTCCACTTTTGAGGGCCGTAATTTCTTCTTCTGTCAGGTCGGTAATTCCTGCTTTTTCTTTTAGCAGGGCCACCACATCTGTACCCGGTTTTTTGGCAAGTGCTGCCAACGTATCAACCGAGTTTTTGACTTTAGCCAACTCTTCTGGCTTCCATTGATAAACGCCATCACGTCCCAAGGTCATGCCGCCTGTCTCGTGATCTGCCACCGAAACAACAAGGGTTTGACCGTCTCTACGTGCAAATTCAAGTGCTTTACGAACGGCAGCATCATACGCAAGAATGTCATGAACATGTCCAGCAGGATCGTTTGCATGTCCGGCATGGTCTATACGACTGCCTTCCACCATCAGTACAAAGCCTTTTGGGTTATTTTTTTGTAACAACTGCAACGCCTTTTCGGTCATCTCTGCCAAGCTTGGTTCTTTTGTGGCGTCCCGATCCACTTCGTAGGCCATATGATCTGGGGCAAAGACGGCAATGGCGGGTAATTTACCCAATTGTCGAAACTCGACGAGATTTCCTGCCAAGGCATAGCCTTTCCCTTTGGCCTCTTGTAGGAGGTTGCGGCCATCTGCACGTGCACCTCCAGCTTCTTTGGGGGTAAAATACTTTCCCCCGCCGCCAAAGATGAGGTCCATACCCGACGTTTCGATCTGCTGAGCCGCGATGTCATCTTCGTTGGCGCGTCGCGGGACATGCGACGAAAATGCTGCGGGAGTAGCATGGGTGATGCGTGTTGTGACCACAACACCCGTCCTAAGACCACGTTTTTTTGCTGCTTCAAAGAGGGTGGCACATGGCGTGCCGTCTGGCCCTACGGCAATCGCACCGTTATAAGTTTTGATGCCACACGAATAGGCCGTAGCACCAGCAGCCGAGTCGGTTACACGGCTATTCGAGGCGTAAGTACGGGCATTACCGACGAGAAATTCGTCTAACGCCATCCGCATTTTTCCGGTAGTTGCTTGTTGGAAGTCTCGGGCCATGGTCAAACTGGCAGGACCAAAGCCGTCTGGGATCATCAGAATTAGGTTTTTCGGACGCGTCTGGGCTTGAGCATTACACTGTAACGACCAAATGGCCAGCAGAAAAAGGGCGACAATGCGCAGGGGAGGGAACATGGCTTGTGTAAGATTATTGGGGATTGTTTTGTCCAATTTAAGACAAAAGGCCAGCCGTTGGGTGATCACAGTATAAAATTTAAGCCCCATATAAACAAAAAACGACCACCAGAATGGCCGTTTCTGACTTGTGTACATTGCCGAAAACCACAACCAAATCAATAGGCCATTTGTACTTCCGGTTCCAGCATTTCCATAAACGTGCCGCCAAGAAGCCCAAGTCGATTGATTTTGAGATGGATGACGGCGCCTTTTGCAACATCTACCCATTTCCCGGTGAGGTGGTGCACCATTTCCGATAAGTCTGGCTGGTGACCGACAATGGCTACCGAGCTTGGTGCGTCGTAAATGGTGATCATTTCGCTCACGTCGTCTATGGTGCAACCACAGCCCAGCGCGGCCCAGACCTCATGTTTCAACCCAAGGGTACGGCTCAGAATTTGTGCGGTTTCTAAGGCGCGGGCATAGGGGCTGGTAAACATCATATCGGGCGAAAACCCCCGGCGTTGTAGGCCAATCACCTGACGCCGGAGCGCATAGCGTCCTTCCGGAGTAAGTCTTCGGTCAAAATCGGATTTACCAATGCCGTCTTCGGCAATACCATGCCGAATAAAATACAAATCCATGTGCTTCTCCTGTGGAGTCCGTTGGAAGGACGGGTGATTTTTGCGTAAAGGGTAGGACGTTATTCGTTGCAGGATTATTTTTAAAAATACTAACCTAAAAATTCCATCCTTTCAACCAAAACATTGAGATAACATGAAAAAAATCACCGTCGTTGGGGCAGGCAACGTAGGTGCCACTGTTGCCGAAACCATTGCCCGGAAAGACATGGTGGAGGAGGTGGTCCTAATTGATATTAAGGAAGGACTTCCGCAGGGTAAAGCCTTGGATTTGGCGCAATCTGCTGCGGTGCATCTCTTTGATACCAAAGTGACCGGAACGAATGATTATGCCGATACCGCAAACTCGGATATCTGTGTGATTACAGCAGGATTGCCCCGTAAGCCGGGTATGAGCCGCGATGACTTGCTTTCGATGAATGCCAATATTGTGAAATCCGTCACCGAGCAATTTATCGTCCATAGTCCAAATGCAATTATTATTGTCGTCTCGAATCCATTAGATGCCATGACGTATGTGGCTGCCGTAAAAAGCAACCTACCCAAAAACAAGGTCATGGGTATGGCGGGCGTTTTGGATGCGGCCCGATTCCGAGCGTTCATCAAAATGGAACTCGGTGTTTCCATCCGCGACATCCAATGTATGTTGCTCGGAGGTCACGGCGATACCATGGTTCCAATGCCACGTTATACCACTGTTTCCGGAACGCCGTTGCCCGCACTTTTGCCAGCGGAAAAAATTGCACCGATGGTGGAACGTACCAAATTTGGCGGGGGTGAATTGGTCAAGTTGATGGGTACCTCGGCTTGGTATGCACCTGGCGCTGCCGCTGCTGAAATGTGCGAGGCCATTGTCAAAAACTCGAATCGTGTTTTACCCTGTGCAGTTTGGGCAGAAGGCGTTTATGGCTTGGATGGCGTATTCGTCGGATTGCCCGTGCGCCTTGGAAGAAATGGGGTAGAGGAAATTGTGGAATTAGAATTAAACGAAGAGGAGAAGGCTTTGTTAAAAGTATCGGTGGATGACGTGAAGTACAATGTTCAACGCCTGCACGAGCTAGGTCTCTGAACGAATCAATTTTGCTTTGAAAAGGGGCTTCCATAACCGGAAGCCTTTTTTTGTGACATACCATTTTGAAAATTTGCCTTTTGGTAACAGAAAAAAACTTTTGGACAAATTATCTGGACGTTTGGCAAAGCAACAAAAATGCCTCGGCCTGTATCTTTTCATCCATAGTGCTTTGGTCGAAGACGTTCATGAAGCGCTAGGCTATCAGCCCATAAAAAACCAGATAGATATTCCGCCGATTATTAAATTACTGGTTTTTGGGGAATCCCAACATGCCTGAGAATGTAACGGTTTCTATGATAGCCAAGTTAGAAGTCGAATTAGCCTGCGTATTTCGGAGGGAAAAGTAATACATGGGCTAGGCGATGGAAGATGGGCAACCTCGTTGTAGTGTTGCCCATCTTTTATATGCTAACCATCCATCCACAAGGCTACTTTTTGCCATTGAACGCCCTGTTTTTTACAAACTAATGCGAATCCCTAATTACCTAATCCGGCAGATGCTAGGGTATTGATCGCACCCATCGTTCTGATGATTGTATTATCTACCATTAAAACGTTCTTACCGGAGTTGGTATTCCGCCACCAGGAAAAGTTACCCTAGGATAGCCCACAACAGAAGAGAGAAAAAAAGCACTTAGCCTCGTTTTTGGGTGGGTGCTTTTCTTTTTAAGGGAAATCGAAATACCCACGCACGATGCCACAATGGGTACAAGTAAAAGCATAATACCGGATGTCCCAATGATCGGGTGTGGTTTCAGGATGTTCCATCAAACGATCCCAAATCACTTCGGCTGGCTCAGACAAGCGCTCCATCCAGGCTTGTTGTATAAACAATTCTTTTGCACCCAGCAAAGAGCCGGCTTCCTCTAAGAAGTCGCGCAAAACTTTTCTACCCGTATAGTGCATAAAGTCATTGCAATGAACCAGCCATGTGGCGTCGTGCCAAGCAGCGAAAGGAGGTGTTCGGCGTAACGACTGGAAGGCGTGGGGCGCAAAGTCTTCGGGAACGACTTGGTAGGTCCGATAGTCGTGCGTGAAGCCGTCTTCCGTGAGGTATCCCCATTCACTATCATGATCAAAACCAAAGTCACCTTCAAGAAGGCAGGTCATACAACCCGAATGCAACATCGGAAACACCATAAAGCAGGGCTTCCATTCGCCACAGAAATAGCATTGGTGGTTTACCCGAAAAGCGATATCTTCTTCAGGCGCGGCAAAGTAGGGAAATATAACAGGGTGTTTCAGGTTACACATCAGGTCAAAAGATCAGTCCACCGAGACGGGTACCCCTTGGATTGGGAGGATAACCTCCACATCCGGATAAAAATACCGGATATTATCTGCCATCCAGGTCCGGGCCTCATCCTCGCCATGCACCAGCAAGACTTTACGGGGTTTTAGTTTCTCAACCACTTGTAGCAATTCGCGTCGGTTAGAATGTCCGCTGAACCTAAACCGTTTCACCGTACAGGCAATGTTCAGTCCTTCGGGCTGGTGTTGCGGGTCTAAGGCCACTTTCTCGGTGTCCCCTTTTTGTGCGGCTTCGAGCAACACGGCACCGGGACAACCTGGTTTTACATATCCAACAAAAAAGATGCTGTGTCGTGGATCTCCGATCATTTTCAGGGCAATCCGGTGCGAAAGGGTACGTTCAAACAACATACCGGATCCTACGATAAAGATGCCCGGCTCTTCTCCATTGATCAAGTAGTCTAATTTAGCCTTGCTTTTGGGCAGGCGTTTTTGTTCGATCTTAAAAACTTCAAATTTTTCATCTATACGTGGCGAAATAAAGCGTGTTCGGTCGTAAATGTCTGAAATGGCCCGTTGGGCGCCTGCTGTATAAACAGGTAGGTCTTCTGGTAATTTCTTTTGCTTTTTCCAACGTCCCAGCAGTGCAATCATTTCTTGCGATCTTCCCAAGGCAAAAGCGGGGATCAGTACACTCCCTTTGCGCTTGATGGTCTCCAGAATGCCTTCCAACAAGCGGTCTTCTTCACGTTTTCGGGTTGTAAGTTCCGCCGTAGGATCGGCACCGAGCGTGGACTCCAGAATCAGCACATCCACAGGGCCTTGGGGAAAATCGGCGCCTGGTTGAATGGCCTGCGCACGCAAACTAAGGTCGCCCGAATAAAAAGTCCGAAAAGTTTGTGCCCCATGCCCCACTTCCAGTAAGGTTCCTACGGCTCCCAATGTATGCCCAGCATGGTAAAAGGTGGCCTGTATCGGAGCTTGGGCACGGACCCCCTCATTTAGGTCGAATGGGGTTTCGAGTGGCCACGAACGATAGAGATAGGCCGCAAGTTCGGCTTGTTCTTCGGTAAACATGGGTGGATGGGCATTAACCCCTTCCTTGAACCGCTTTTTTTGTAGCCGCGCAGACTCTGGCAAGAGAAAATCCAGCAACAAACGCGTAGGCTGTGTCATGTGGATGCGGGCATGGGGAAAATGGCGCAACATGACGGGTAAAGAGCCGATGTGGTCGTGGTGTGCATGGGACAAGATGGCATAATCTACGCCCCAGTCTGGGTGTTTCTCTAATAAATTAAAGTCTGGAAGTCCCGCTACGCCATCAATATTCGGATCCTGACCACTATCCAATAGGATGCCTGTACCGGCGATGTTTAGGTAATGTGCCGAGCCGCTAATCTCGGAGGTGCTGCCCAAGGCAATGTAATGAAACATAAAATACTCCTCCAACAACCAAAGGTATTGGACATAAAACTCCCGCTGGGAGGCGATTGGTAATTTATTTATACGCATTCGACCTATGGCCGAATTATCATCGTTGCCTTAGACAAACTAAAATACGCCTTTATCTCTCAAAGTTTTTTGAAACCAATGGGCGTTTTTGGCGTTGATCCGACAAATTTACGCTTATTGGCTTCAAGCAAATGCCTGTTCTTCTTTTTATCTGGAATCTTCCTCGTAACCTTGCACGCCTGCTGATTCGTTTTTATCAATTGGCCATTTCGCCGTATTTCCCCAGCTCTTGCCGCTTTTCGCCCACTTGTTCACAATATGGATATCAAGCCCTCGAAAAATATGGCCTGCTCAAGGGTGGTCTTCTTACCATTTGGCGAATTTTGCGGTGTAATCCTTGGTTCGGCGCCCATGGCTATGATCCGCCCCGCTGGTTTGGAGAACCTTCCCCCCCAATAAACAACCCGCACGAACACCCCGAAAAGTGATGTCTGCACCAGAACACCGTTTTTTAGCAGGACAAAGCCCGGTTTACGTGGGCTTGCTTACCATCAGCGATACCCGGACGCCAGAGACAGACCAAAGTGGGACATGGATAAAAATGGCTCTGGAGCAAGCAGGTCATATAGTGACACACTACACCGTCGTCCGAGATGAGCCGGATATGATTCAGGAAACCGTACATACCTGGTCCTCCGAAGTGCAGGCCATCATTACTTCGGGAGGAACAGGGATCTCGCGCCGCGATCAGACCTTCGAGGCGCTCTCTGGCTTGATCCAAAAAAACATCCCTGGGTTTGGAGAGGTTTTCCGGATGCTCTCTTATCAAGAAGTGGGGGCAGCAGCCATTTTATCGCGTGCCGTAGCAGGACTCATGGATCATGGAACCTTGCTCTTTTGCCTGCCCGGATCCCTGAATGCGGTGCGGTTAGGCATGGAAAAGCTCATTTTGCCCGAAATTGCGCATATGGTTTGGGAACTAAAACGAACCTGAGTTCTTAAAAGCCCGTCGTCACCCAGCGATCACCCGTTTTTTCTGTGGAGGTTTCACCCCGAAGGTATTGCTTAGGCGTGCCATTCCTCTATTTATTTCCGTCATGTCCTTCTTTTTCCGTTTATTCTTGTCAGTAGGTCCATTGTGGTGCCTGTTTATGGCTCCTGTACATGCCCAAACCCGCGTCCGCTTTGGATCGGTTGCGCCGCCGGAAGTCCTGTATCCGGTAAAAAAAGGGTATGTGGATTTGGAAACGCTCCGGCTGATCGAACACAATGTGGTACTCCCCAAAGACTTTAAGTCTGCCTCACCTTATACTGCCCGATTCTCCCGGACAGCGACCAGTGCATATGGTCGCGAACATATTTTAGACATGGCGGATAGTCGTCGGATTGGGACGCTCACTTTTGATGCCAAAGGCGGATTTACGGTGCGCTTAGATAGTCTGATGGAAGCCATTTTGGTTTGGGAGGGGCTGCAATTGCCATTGGGTGGTGGAAATAACCGCATTGAGTCGGTCGTAGGGCGTATTCCAGGACATACACGGGTGTTGTTTACGGCCTTTTACCGCCAACATGATGCCCATGCCTATCTGATGGCCCATGATTTGTTGGTGGGCGGCTTAATCTGGACGAAGAAAACGACCTTTAAGGCCACGCTTCAAAATGTGACCTTAAGCCTCTTCCAAAATCGTTTGGTGGTGGAACACGAGGCATCCGTCCAACGTTCCGTTTTTATATTGGATACCCTAAACGGAAAGACGCTCTTTCAGGACTAAAAATGATGCCTACTTCCGCAAAATATTGGGTTTTATTTACGTTGGTGATGCTTGGAACGGGTTCTTCTATGCCGTCTTTTGGTTTACCGGAAGAAATTCAGGATGCCTACGAGCGTAAGGACACGGCACGCCTCCGCCGTGCCTTAAATGCCGCCACCAGCCAGACCGAGAAATTTCTGGCCATTTATCGCTTGTATCCTTTGACCTTAGACAAAAACCTGATCCGCAACATCCCGACGGAGCTTAAACAAGCCTCGGCACGCGAATATGCCCTGTTGGCAGCACTTTGGAGTTATCGGATCAACGAAGACAAAAGTCTGCTCATCTCTGCCGGAATGCGTATTAATGGCCTTTTGGACAAAGCCAAGCGCCTGAACCCCAATGAGCCTGTGTATTTATTGGTGGATGGTCAGGGGCTGTTTTATATGCCCGGTATGTTTGGCGGCAGCTACAACAAAGCACTGGTACGGTTTCGTGCTGCACGCGATGCCATTGTGCGCGACAAGCCTGTAGGCCTCAGCCGCTTAGACGCCGAGACATGGATTTGGTATGCCCTATACAAGCAAAAGGCTGCCAATGCCACAGCCTATAAGCAAGAATTGCTGGGGCGTGGCTTGCCCCCGATCTATCGGGAATTTTTACTCAGCCCGCCATGATTTCCTTGTTTTGGGTGTTGATGGCGGTGTATGCCATGTTTTTTCTAAACATCTTGGCAAATCGTCTTTACACCGCCCGGATGGCTAAACGGAACAATACGGGCGGAAATCCCCTTCCTCGCATCTCGGTGGTGATACCCGCCCGTAATGAAGCCGCCAATTTGCACCAATTGCTCCCCTCTCTTCAGCGGCAAGAATACCCCTATTTTGAAGTTCTGGTGTATGACGACGCATCGGAAGACGAAACTTGGGAAGTGATTCAAGGATATTCGTCCAAGCATTTACGGGGCATTCGGGGAAAGGGCCCTGCATCAGGCTGGTTAGGCAAGCCCCATGCACTGTTTCAGGCATCGAAGCACGCAACCGGCGATGTCTTGCTTTTTTTGGATGCGGATGCCTGTTTTTTGCATCCAAAAGCCTTGTCGCACCTTGTAGTACAGTTTTCAGGATTACCAACTCAGGCGTATCTGAGCGGGCTGCCTAAACTAACAGGCGCGGGGTTGTTGTTGGTGAGCTTGGTCCCTTTTCTGGTTACGGCTGCCTTGCCGATGAACCTAATGCGGTTTGGCCAATTTAAAAGCCTAAGTATGTTGAACGGACAATGTTGGATGATCCGACGCGAACACTATGAAGTGCTCCAGCCACACGAATTTGCCAAAGATCGCATTCTCGAAGACGTGGAAATTGGGCGTTACCTGAAAGGCCAAGGTGTGATGCCATATTTGGCCGACCTAAAAAAAATCCTTTCTGTACGGATGTATGACGATTTTAAGGACGCGTGGAGGGGATTCAGGAAAAACTTCTATTTGGTTATTGGAGGCGGACACCCGCTTTTATTTGTGATCCTTTGGATTGGACTAACTGGGTTGTTCGTGGGTGCATGGTGGGTCTCTCCTTGGTTTTTACTGGCTGGTGTGGCCCTTAAAACCCTTGTAGATCGGTTTTCTGGTTTTTCGATAGGCTATTCACTTTTGGCACCTGTTTCATATATACTACTATCGGCGCTCTTGTTAGACTCGGCGTTCTCTCATCTCACTGGGCGTGTGGTTTGGAAAGGGCGGCGTCTTTAGAGGTTCATATAAAAATATCAATACCGACTAAATATGGTATTTTACTAATTATCTATAAGTATTTATTATTGCGATGTTTATGCAAATAAAATACATAAGGTCTAATTAAAAGAGACCCGGTACCTCTTGTCCTAAAAGTGTATTGGGGTATTTCTGCTTTGCAGGGTATAAAAAACGTTTTTCCTTTTAGTACCAACACCGTTTCTAATTTGAAATGCAGATAATGTGAAGTACATTCTGGTCGTTTGTCTCCCAAAACCGATGACCATGTACCGATACTTTTTGTGTTTCTTGTTCTTGCTGCCCTTCACTGCAATGGCGCAACGGCCTAAACAAACCTTGAAAGGGGTGGTAATAGACAAGACTACCCGACATCCCTTGACAGGTGCCACCATCACATTACCAGAATCCAAACCGTTAAAGGGAACCACTTCTGGTGCTGATGGGCGTTTTCGGCTCGAAGGCGTCGCCGTTGGTGTTTATACGGTTCGCATACAATTTATTGGATATGCAGAGGTGATCCTCAATCGGATAGAAGTAACTTCTGCCAAAGAAACCGAGATGACGGTTGAAATGACGGAGCTTAATACCGAATTGGCGGGAACAACGATTATTGCTAGCCGAAAAAACGACCCCTTAAACGAAATGTCGGTGGTCTCGGCGCGGTCTTTTTCGGTGGAGGAAACCAAACGATATGCAGCCACCATCAACGATCCCAGCCGATTGGTGGCGGGGTATCCGGGTGTCACGAATACCCAAGACAACAACAACGATATTGTGGTGCGGGGCAATACGTCCGCCGGGGTTTTGTGGCGATTGGAAGGTGTGGATATTCCGAATCCCAACCATTTTGCCCGTCCCGGTTCTTCAGGAGGAGGCATTAGTGCCTTTTCTGCCAGCCTTTTGGCCAATTCCGATTTTTCCTCCGGCGCTTTTGCTGCCGAATATGGCAATGCCCTCTCGGCGGTATTTGACATGCGGTTTCGGCACGGAAATACCGAAAAACGGGAATATACCGCACGGATCGGTTTGATTGGGCTGGAAATTGGTGTAGAAGGCCCACTCCAACGAAACAAAAGTGCTTATTTGGCCAATTACCGATACTCCACACTCGGCATCTTGTCGGGCATGGGCTTCAATTTTGTATCGGAACGCACCAGCAACACGTTTCAAGACTTGTCTTTTTTACTCTACTTCCCTTCCCAAAATGGAAAATCCGTCACAACTGTTTTTGGGTTTGGCGGGCTTAGTTTGGAACGCCATTCGGAACTAAAAGACCAAAGCAAGTGGAAATCCCGTGGCGATCGTCAGCGTTCGGACTTTGAAACCAATCTGGGGGTCTTGGGCGTCACCAATACTTATCTACTCACCAGCAAATCTTATCTCAAAACCACTTTGGCATTGATGGATAGCTTTAATTCGATTGTAGAAGACACCCTCAATCATATACGTATTCCTGCCATTACCGCCCATAACAATGCGCGTGATACCCGCATCAGTTTGGCATCGCATTATAGCCGGAAAGTCTCCACGTTTTTATCCTTAAAGGCCGGGCTGAACGCCAGTCTGTTCCGCTACAACCTCTTTTTTGACCGTTTGGTACACGAAAACTGGCAAACCGCCATAGACAGCGATGGCCTAACAGGGCAAGCAGATGTTTATGTACAGACAAAATACCATCTAACTTCTCGAACGGCAATCATAGCGGGTATTCATGGGCTTTGGTTTGCACTCAACAAAACGTCCAGTGTAGAACCACGTATTGCACTTACGTCCACTTTGTCACCACGCCAAACGATGACGCTTGCCTATGGCCTGCATAGCCGAATTTTGCCATTGGGACTATATTTTAAGCGGAATGTTTGCCCACTACTACAGCCGAATTGTACACCATATCCCACTTTGCCTAATACCAACCTACCTTTGGCCAAAGCCCATCATTGGGTCGTAAGCCATAATTTTGCACCTTCCGAGCAATTCCATGTGCAAACCGAAGTCTATTATCAACGTCTGTTTAATGTGCCTACACTGGCTTCTGGGTTAAATAGCTATTGGTTTTTTAATGATATGGAGGGCTTTGGGCAAACAGGGCTTGCACCCGAAGGCAAGGGACGAAACTATGGCATAGACCTGATTGTGGAACGCCATTTTGTGAATCGTTTCTTTTTCTTGCTCACGGGTGCGGTATTCCGTTCTTTCTTTGACCTGCCCAATGGCCAATCGTTTTCTACCCAATACGACAGTCGTTTCACCTCCAGTTATCTGGGGGGCAAAGAATTTCCACTGCGGAAAGGTGGAATTCTTCAGGTGGGGAGTCGGGTGGCTTGGAATGGCGGCAACCGATACACACCGCCCGACGAAGCAAAATCGGCACAAGCAGGCTATTATGTCTCCGATGAGTCCCGTATCTTTGCTGCTCAAGTACCCAATTATTTTCGAGTGGATGGTCGGATAGCCGTCACTAAAAACCGTAATAAGTATAACTACACGGTTTCTTTGGATATGATGAACATTGGTAGCCGTAAAAATCCACAGTGGCAACAATTCGATCCTCAATCCAAAGAATATTATTTTTCGTATCAGTCAGAGTTTATTCCGGTCTTAACATGGGAAGTAGATTTCTGATGGTATTCTGTTTTTTTTATTGGTTCAAAACCTAAATATCCAATGCGTAAACTTGTTTTATTTTATATCCTATACCTCTTGCCACGGTCCCTTTTTGCCCAAGCCGAAATCGAAAAACAAATCCAAACCCAACTCATTATGGTGGAAGACGGCGGCACGGTACAACTACCGGAGGGAACGTTCAACATACGGGGGGCGCTTTCTATGGATGGCAAAAAGCACGTTACCATCAAAGGTGCTGGAAAAGACAAAACCGTTCTCAACTTTAAAAGCCAAACAGAGGGCGCAGAAGGGCTCCGTGTGACCGACGGCCAAGATATTGTGCTGGAAGATTTTTCAGTGGTGGATGCCAAGGGCGATGCCATTAAGGTACAAAAAGTGGATGGCATCACCTTTCGGAATATAAAAACCGCATGGACGGCCAAAGGAAGCGAAAAAAACGGTGCGTATGGCCTCTATCCTGTGCAATGTACCCGCGTTTTGATCGAGGGGAGCGAAGCAATTGGGGCATCTGATGCCGGTATTTACGTTGGACAATCCGACCGCGTGGTGGTGCGAAAATCACGGGCATACCAGAATGTGGCGGGTATCGAAATTGAAAACACGACCAATGCCGAGGTGTATGACAATGAGGCTACGGGTAATACGGGTGGGGTTTTGGTCTTTGATCTGCCTGGTCTTCCCAAAAAACAAGGAGGCAACGTGAAGGTCTATGACAACCACATCCATAAAAATAACTACCGCAATTTTGCGCCAAAAGGCAATATGGTGGCAACCGTACCTGCGGGAACGGGGGTGATCATATTGGCCACATCGGGTGTAGAGGTTACCGGAAACCGAATTGAGGGGCACAAAACCGTTTCGGTGGCCATTGCCAGCTACCTAATGACGGAAATCCCGATTCAGGACCAAACATACAATCCTTTTCCTTCCAATATTTTTGTTCACCAAAACACGTATCAGCAAGTCCGCGCACTGCCAGATATTAAGAATAGAATGGGACAATTGCTCCTGCTCAAATTTAGGAGAAAAACGCCTCATGTGGTCTATGACGGCATCCTAAATCCCGCTCTTGTTGGTGCCGACGGACGATATAAACCAGAACACCGGATTTGTGTGGAAGAAAAAAATATTCGCTTTACCAATCTGGATGCCGGAAACAAGTTCAAGGCCCTTGCCATCAACCCAGTATATATGAATTGTCGGCAAACTCCATTAAAGATCGTGGCACAGTAGGCCGGACCTCGAAGGGACGCCTTACATTGTTTTTATCTCATAAACCGTATAAGAGGGTAAATACCAGCGTGTCGGCTCAACAGATATTGGGAGCACTTCCAATACTCTGTAACCTCCATCATCTCTTTGTGTTGTAGGGCGTATCATATAAGCCCAAGACGCCTACCACAACTTAGTGAAATACCTTGTGACTCGTAAGAGTCCTTCTGGAAATTGCTCCGAGGTGATAAGCCATTGGAGAGGTCTTCGGATGTATTGTCAGGTGGTTTACCTTTTCATCACACCCAATAGGCCGATTGGGGTAGAACAACAGATACGATACCTTAGGCATATTCAATTCTCTTCTACTTTCTAAAGTAGGAACCTCAAAAAACATACAAAACAAAAACACACATGACAATCACGGAACGCTCTTCACAGAAGCACATTACGGCTACACTATTGATGTTAGTGATGATGAGCCAATTTACAAGCGCCCAAACCCTCACGCACGGTTTAGCATGGCTTTGGTCAGATCAAGCAAGCCCCACCGCAACCATTACGCCCAACACAGCCTACTCCTACAACTCGACAGGTGGCGCGGTTACAATGGCTAAATTGCAAACCGGAATTTACGAGGTCAATTTTGCAGGCTTGAACTTACCAGCAAACGCAAGTATAGGCTTACACATCTCTGCGTATGCAGGCAATCATCATTGCATCAATTTTGCGGCAGGTCCCGGAACGAACACCTATCGTTGGCAGATTCGTTGCTTTGCGCCCGACGGCACGGCAAAAGACGGCTTATTTACTGCCGTAATTTTTAAAGATGATCGGCAAGGTTGGGATAATGTGAACCTACAATACACGCCGAGTAATACGCCTTTAACGATTACCAATGGCTATAATTCACGAGGTGGCGCGATTTCTGTGGTCAAGTTTGGTATTGGCTTGTACCGTATAGAAGCACTTGGCATTACCAAATTTGATGGCACGCTGATGGCAACGGCATTTAACCAAACCGAAGTGCGTTATTGTAATGCAGATTCTTGGGCACCTCCTGCGGGCAATGTGGGGGTTCATTTATTTGTGCGTTGCTTCGATAAAGAGGGTAAAGAAGCTGATACACCTGTTCAGGTTAGCTATCGCCGTGATTTGAATGCAGGGATAGCGATCAATGGCACGAAGTTTCATAATGCTTATGTTTTTGCAAATGGCAAAACGGCTATACCAGCAGTGGATGCTGGATATTCCAAAAACACGGCAAGCACAGCTCCAACGACGATCACACGAAGTAGTGTTGGAAATTTCTTGGTCAATATCCCAGGCATTGCGCCCTCCAATAAAACGACTGTCATTGTGCGAAGTTACGGCGACAAAAACACGTATTGTAATGTAGCCACTTTCTTTGCGGATAACAGTGGCGGCACAGGAGTACGAGTATGGTGTTTCAATTCTGCTGGCGTGGCAACCGATGCCAATTTTGTGCTTCAATACTTCACGAATACGCCCAATGGAACACTTATTGCTACCACCGCCGAAGCGCCAACGCGTTTTGAACTTTCTGAAGCTTATCCCAATCCTTTTAACCCAAGTACTTCGTTCACACTTTCGCTAAACAAGCCGCAAAATGTAGCGATTAAAGTGTTCAATACGCTTGGGCAAGAAGTGGCTTCAGTACACGAAGGCATTTTGGGGGCGAACACAAAGCACGCATTTTCTTTCGAGGCAAAAGGCTTGACCAGTGGAACGTATTTCATCCAAGTGAAAGGTGAACATTTTGCCCAAATCCGTACGGCCACATTGGTGAAATAGATCGTTTCGGTTGAACATTAGGACGAAGCCGTCAGAAGTGGGGCTATGGCGGCTTTTTTGCAGATTGCATACAATGGAAAGAACAACTAAATACCAAACAACGTTGACTATCGTCATGTTAATAACGCATTAAAGAAAGTATGATGCCGTATGCCTTGTGCTTTGCTGCTTGTTCTTAACAGTTTAATTCCGCGCCTGATAGGACCTATAGGCGCGTTTCAGCAGAACACCCCAAGCCTGATCGTAAGGATGTACCTCTTGTACTTCGCGGTCGTTGCGATAAACCGGACGGCCTTCGTTTTTCCACTTAAAAATGGAGCCTTCTAAGTTTTGGACATTCGTGAAACCCGCTTTTTGCATTCGGCTTACGACCTTGGCTGAACGATAGCCTACCGAGCAATACACCACCACAGGCGTTTGTTTAGAGAGCGAAAGGCCAGAGAAATCTTGTAATTCTGGATTGATGGAAACGGCATTTTTCAAATGACTCACCTTAAATTCGTATGGATTGCGGGCATCCAGCAAAACGGGTTGGGTCCTGCTGGTATCACCCAGCCAGTGAGCCAATGCCGCCGTGGACAACTGCTTGGCCTCTGGAAAAGTGGAACGAACCAATTGCGTAATCATCCGCCACGAAATTTCCTGACCACAACAAAAAGGAACTGCCGCGAAAATCAATGCCATTCCAAAAATTAATCGTTTCATATATGAGATAATCAAGTGTGTTAAGGAGAATAAAGTCATACGTAACAAAAACGGGAACCCTTTGGCTTCCGCTTGATTCAAAATTAATGACCGTAGAAGCAATATTCTAACGTTTTAGTTTTCTGGTTAAAGTTTGTATAGTTTGGTGTTTTCCACAATTCCAAAACACCCCCTTCGGGGAATTGCGCTACGCCAAAGGGTAACGCCACCCAACGTTTCGCACTCAAAGAACCCGGACGCGTTTTATTGCCGATAAGGGGCGTTAGCCCTGTAATCTTGCTTGGTTTTAACCATATGACGCTCATCGGTTGATGTCAGGACTACGCCGCTTTATGAGGTCTCGTGTGGCATGATCTACGAAGAGGCCAGGGCTACGCCCCTTTTTTTCCTGTAATGCCTTCCCGTTCTACGAACGTGCTATCGTTTAATTCCGATAAACCCCTTCGGGGAATTGCGCTACACCAAAGGGTAACACCACCCAACGTTTAGGACTCGGCAGCACCCAGACACGTTAAGTAGGCTAAATAGATTCCCGTTTTCGCGACCATGACGTACTCGGCACTTAGAAGCCCGCCATGCCCAACTTGTTTGGGCAT